>QHBL01000055.1 GCA_003244125.1 Chthoniobacterales bacterium | reverse complement strand
ATTGCGCTGACCCGTTTCCTCTTCTAATTCCGCCGCGCGAATGAACAGCAACCTTGTTGGACTGCGCGGCTTTGTCATCGATGCGCCAGATTTCGGGACCCTGCGCAGCGACCCAGACGGCGCGGTCGTTTTCCAGAATGGAAAAATTCTCGCGCGCGGGAATTTCGATAAAGTGCGTGCCTTAATCGCGGAACCAATCCAGTGGCGCGAAGAGAGCGGCTTGGCGATCCTCCCCGGGCTGATCGATTGCCATACCCACCTTCCGCAATATCCCGCCGTGGCGCGCGGCGAGAGCGAGCTAATGCCGTGGTTGCGCGACGTGATTTTCCCGCTGGAACGCGCTTTCACCGCCGAGCGCGCGCAGGAGGAAGCGCCACGATTTTTTCAGGAGCTGGCGCGCAACGGAACGACGATGGCGGCAATTTTCACGGCGATCTACGAAGAGAGCTGCGATGCGGTGTTCACCGCGGCAGAGGCCAGTGGATTGCGCGCCATCATCGGCAAAATGATGATGGACATCGGCTCCTACGGTCAGCTCCAGCCGACGGAAGTGCTAGCCGTTTCGCTGGAAGAAAGCGAGCGCCTCTGCCGCAAATGGAATGGCGCAGACGATGGACGCATCGATTACGCGTTTAGCCCCCGCTTCGCCGTGACCTGCTCCGAACCGATGATGCGACGCGCCGCGGAACTCGCGACGAAATTCAACGCATACCTGCAAACGCATCTGGCCGAGAACCAGACGGAGATTACAACGGTCTGGGAATTGTTTCCCGACGCGGACGATTACACCGGCGTTTACGAACACTGCGGCATGCTCGGATCGCGGACGATTCTCGGCCACTGTCTTCACCTCAGCGCGCGCGAAATCCGTGCGATCGCCGCGGGCGGCGCCAGCGTGGCCCATTGCCCGACCTCGAACCTTTTCCTCGGCAGCGGCTTGTTCAAACTGGAGCAATTCACCGAGGCCGGCATTCCGGTCGGGCTCGGCTCCGATGTCGCCGCCGGGCCAGAGCTGAACATTTGGCAGGTGATGCGCGCCGCCATCGAAGTGCAAAAGGCACGCGCCTGTTACGAGCGCGGTGAGCGCGGCTTGCGCCCGGCCGAAGCGTTTTATCTCGGCACGCACGGAGGCGCGCGGGCGCTTGGAAAATCGAATACCATCGGGACGCTCGAGGTCGGGCGCGATGCCGATGTCACCGTGGTCGATCTCGCTCGCGTGCGCCCCTACCACGAACATGCAACGGGTGAACTTTCCGCCGAAGACGTGATCGCGCTCTGCATTTATCGCGCGCGGCCGGAGAGCACGGTGGCGACCTACGTGCGGGGCCGTTGCATTTACGAGCGCAATTCGCACCAGTCATATGAGTGAACGCGATCCCATCGACATCGCGCTGCGCGAGGATGTCGGCGACACCGGCGACATCACCTCGGCGCTTTTCGTTTCGCCAAATGCTCAGGCGCAAGCCCGCGTTGTGCCGCGGGAAAAAGCGGTTATCGCCGGCACGTTGACGGCCGCGGAAGTTTTTCGCCGCGTCGATCCGGAGCTGAAAATTTCCGTCCAGCTCACCGATGGAACGGCGGTGCTCGGCGGCGAAACGATTCTCGAAATTCGCGGCTCCGCCCGCAGCATTCTCACGGCCGAACGCGTCGCGCTGAATTTCCTGCAACGCCTGTCGGGCATCGCCACGCTCACGCGCGAGTTCGTCGAAGCCGTCGGCAAAAATCCGGCCAGGATCCTGGACACGCGCAAGACCACTCCTGGTTTACGCGGGCTGGAAAAAGCGGCGGTCGTTGCCGGCGGAGGAATGAATCATCGCTTCGGCCTTTTCGATCGCGTCCTAGTGAAAGACAATCATCTCGCGCTCCAGCCCGATCTCGCGAAACTGGCGAGCGCGATTCGCACCGCCAAAACTCAACAGCCGCCCCTCGAAGTGGAGGTGGAAGCCGACACGCTCGAGCAGGTGCGCGCGCTCGTGAACATCGAAGGCGTCGATGTCATTTTGCTCGATAACATGCCCACGCCCGAAATGCGCGAAGCCATTGCCCTGGGGCGCAAACGCAACATCAAGTTTGAAGCGAGCGGAGGTGTGAATCTCCGGACGGTCCGCCGCATCGCGGCCACGGGCGTCGATTACATTTCGGTCGGCGCGCTGACGCATTCCGCGCCGGCGATCGACATTTCGCTCGATGTCATCGCCACTCGCGTCTGACCAGCTCGACGCAGCTCGCATCCGCGCCGCTCTGGGCGAGAAGGTGTTGATCGGACGCGAGATCATCGTGCGGCAAGAGACGACATCGACGAATGATTCTGTCTCGCAATTGGCCAGAGGCGGCGCGCCCGAAGGTCTCGTCGTTTTTGCTGAACACCAGACCTCCGGCCGCGGGCAGCGCGGCAATGTGTGGGAATCAGCGGCGCACAAAGGACTCTGGTTCTCCATTCTGCTCCGGCCGAACATTGCGGTAGGCGATTCTCCGCGATTGACTCAATGGGCAGCGAAAATGGTGGCAGCCACAGTCGAAGCCCAGTGCAGACGCAAAGCGGTAATTAAGCCGCCGAATGATGTTGTTATGGCCGGCAAAAAAATCGCGGGCGTTCTCGTCGAAATGCGCGCGCAACCGCATGCGCCGCATCTCGCCATTGTTGGCATCGGCGTGAACGTGAACCATCAGCCGCGCGATTTTCCGCCTGAGATACGTAACCGCGCTAGCTCACTCGCGATGCTTTTGCGCGGCTCCCTCGATCGCCACGAGCTGGCGGTTACGCTGCTGCGCAATCTTGACTTGAGCTATCGAGCGGCATTTCTCGCAGCCACTCGCGATACACCACTGGCGAAATCTCGGAAGGCTTGATCTCGCTCCGCCCGCCCCAGAACACGTTGGTGTACGACACAGGAATGCTGACGTTAACAAGATGTGCATCGATGGCTGCCTTGTGCTCGAGCAGCCGCGCTTTGTCGGTCCCGTGCGCGACGGCCATGATGTTGACATTGCGAAACTCCGGCCCGCCTTCGCGCCAATAACAATGCGTCAGAATATGATGCCGACCCACTTCGCCTCCCGCTTCCACTTCGCGCCCCGGCGGCACTGCCCAATGAAATAGCGCGTTGAATCGGGTCACGCGCACGCCGCTCGCGCTCGGCTTCACGTGCTCGAGAAACGTGGAGAATCGCCCGATCACTTTGCGCGCGGTCAACTCTTCCGCGACACGATAAAATTCCTCCAGCGAAACACCGGCCTCCTTCGCGCGGGCGCGCCACGGCGTCGGCTGGATTTCGTCCGGCCGGAACTCGCTTTTCAACGCCAGCAGCACATTCCACTCGCGCTCGTTCAGCTCCACCGGCTGCACTCCGATCATCCGTGCCGACTCCTCCCCGCGGCTTCCCGGCTCGATCGTTCTCCGCCGCACGTGACCGACACCGAGCGTGAAGATTCCTTTCGCCGGCATGATTCGAAAACGCTCGGCTCCAACGGTCGCAGCGAGAATCTCGCAATGGCGTTCAAACGAAAACCCATGCGGCACTTTCACCGTCGTCCACAATTTGTAGTCGGAACCCGCCGTGGCTGTCTCGGTCGAGCGCAGAACGACGTGACCGGAGAACGGATCGCGTTGAAACATCCAGTCGAACGCGGAATCGATCTTCTCCTCCGGGACTTTCCACGCCACCAGCGCGCCAGCCGCGAGATTCGTCGCCAGCAAAGTCTGGCGGATGCGACGGATCGTACCGGTGCGCAACATCGCAGCAAGGCGCGCCATCACCACCTTCGCTTCCACATCGCTGCGCCCCGCTATCTCGTCGAACGGCTCGCGCACGAAACCTTCGATCTTGTCCTCCGACACTGCGAGGATGCGCTCGTTAATGGGATCGTTGTGCTCCACCGGCAGCATGAGTCTAGTCTCGCGGCAAAGCGTGTTCTTCACCAGCAATGATCAAAGCCATCTTCTTCGATGCGGCCGGCACGCTGCTACATCTGCCCGGCAGTGTCGGTGAACACTACGCGGCTGTCGCGCGTCAGCTCGGCGTCGAGCTCGCGCCGGCGGATCTCGACTCCGCGTTCGTTCAGGCTTGGAAACAATCAGCGCCTCGGTCCGCCGTCGATGGGCCGCGCCATGATGATGATAAACCGTGGTGGCGCGATTTGGTGAACGCCGTTCTGGATCAACTGCCTCGCCTTTCCTCCGATCTTGATCGCGAATGTTTCTTCAAACGTGCTTACGCGCACTTCAGCAAACCGGACGTCTGGATGCTGTACCCTGACGTTCGCGACGTCCTCGAGCAGCTTTCGCCGAAATACAGACTCGCCGTTATCTCAAATTTCGATGGCCGGTTGCGCATCATCCTTCGACAACTGGAGATCGCCTCCTATTTCCGTCACGTCTTTGTCTCAAGCGAACTGGGCGCGGACAAACCCGATCCTGAAATTTTTCGCCGCGCACTCGCTCGAAGCGGTGTCAAAGCGAATGAAGCGCTTCACGTCGGCGACGATCCGCAGCGTGACTGGGCCGCAGCACACACCGCAGGCATGCACGTATTCGAGCTCGATCGCACGAGAAATTCGCTGCGCGACCTGGCCAGTTATCTCGAGCAGTGATTGAAAATTCCGTCGGCGCGTCCAAACTGCCTCTCCGCAGGTTTCGGGTTGGTAGCTCAATGGTAGAGCAGCGCCCTTTTAAGGCGTTGGTTGTGGGTTCGAGTCCCACCCAACCCATTACTCACAACAACTCGTCATCTGAGCCGTAGCTCAAGACGCCCGCGACCATACGCGCCGCCTTGGTGAATGGATGCAGCTTCGTCCTTCTTTCGTTCATAATATGAATGACCTCGAAGCCGCGCGCTTTGAGATAATCCGAAATTAATGCGCGATGGCAACGCCACCAGACCGCTTCCGCGCACATGATCGCCGTGTTCTGGCTCGCCATTCCGATGAGCCGCTCGGCCCCCTGCCGAAACTCACTCGTTTCCATGTAATCAGCGTAGCCGCGAAACGCTTCATTTCGCCATGCCATGTTGCGCGAGTCCGCCTTGGGCTTTCTACGTCCACCAAGTTCCGGGAAATGGACGTAGTTGGTGCCGGCATTGGCTAACGATTGAGCTAACTGTTCTTTGTTATATTGCGGATAACGGCGGGAACCGGGAAACTGTCGCACATCAGCGATGACATGGATGTCGTGTGCGCAAAGTATCGTGAGAAACTCGTCAAGGGCGCGAGTAGAATGACCCACCGTCCAAATCCTCATAGCTCGTGATCAAGCGAACTATCGCCATCTATTGGTCAGTGCCAAGATGGTTCACGCGCGATGTGCTTCTGCCATTCCTGATTACTCGGGTAGCCTTGACCGTGGTGGCATGGCTCGGCTTTCGTTTTCTATCTCTCCCCAGCGCCTATCCTCTTTCGTGGGAACTCGGCGCTG
Organism: Chthoniobacterales bacterium; assembly: GCA_003244125.1. The sequence goes on along the minus strand of QHBL01000055.1, from coordinate 6,155 downwards.
ATGGCGTCATTCACCACACCAGCGCAGGAGTACCGGCGGCGCATCCGTTCATCAACATGTGGTCGCGCTGGGATTCGGGATGGTATCTCACAATCGCCAGGTCAGGTTATAATTTTGCGCCTGGTAAACCAAGCAGCGCAGCTTTCTTTCCACTTTATCCCGCCGCCGTTCGCGCGCTTCACGATGTGCTGTTCCTGCCAAAGTCAGAGTTCTGGTATCTGCTCGCCGGCATCGCAGTTTCCAACTTCTCTCTTATTGTGGCGCTTGCCTATTTGTATCTCCTGATCCGGTTAGACTACAGCAGTGAAGTAGCATCGCACGCTGTTCTCTGTCTGCTGGTTTTTCCTGCGAGCTTCTTCTTCTCTTCAGTCTATTCGGAATCAACCTTTCTTGCTTTGAGCGTGGCGTCGTTCTATTACGCCCGCCAGACACGGTGGCTCACTGCTTGTCTTCTAGCTGCCTTCGCCAGCTTGTGTCGATCGCAAGGGGTTATTCTTCTTCTGCCATTGCTGGTCGAATACTTTCTGCAACGAAACTTCAAATGGCGACTAGTTCGGTGGAACATCGTCGCACTTTTTCTGGTGCCGGCTGCGCTGTTCATTTTCGCGGCTTACATGAAGTGGAGCTTCGGAAGCTGGTCTATCCTGTTCGCCGCACAACAACCCTGGGGCCGTCGCTTACTGGCGCCCTGGTACACGCTGCCGTGGGTGATTCGTCATACCTCGACTGCCAGCGACTGGCTGGACATTAGTTTCTTTGCATTTCTCGTTGTCGGAAGTGTCGCCGCGATTCCCCGCATTCGTCGTTCCTATGTTGCTTATCTCTGGACAGCGGTGATCTTCTTCTCCAGCTGGGGAATGCTCGGCTCTGTTCCGCGCTTCGCTGCGGTTGTATTCCCGCTCTTCATTTCTCTCGGATTGCTGATCGGGGAGAGCCGCCCGTTCCGGATCGCGTATCTGACGATCTCCTCCATTCTAGGCGCGTTGCTCTTCGTCATACACTCGCAATGGCAATGGGTCGCCTGATTGACAGCTACGACCTTTCCCGGTTGCGATGACGCGTAACCTCGCCACAATGAGATATGAAAGTCAGCCTTGCAATTCTCAGCCTCGCAGCCGCAACATCGCTAGCCATGGCACAAAATGCACCCCAGGTCGGAGCGATTGCCCCGGCCGTTAAACTTACCTCTAATGAAGGTAAGGCGGTCAGCCTGGATGATTACAAAGGTAAATGGATCGTCCTCTATTTCTATCCCAAGGATTTCACCAGCGGTTGCACGCTCGAGGCACAGAACTTCCAGCGCGACTTATCGAAGTTCGAAAAAGCCGGCGCGGTCATACTCGGTGTCAGTGTGGATAGCGCGGAGTCGCACAAGAGCTTTTGCGCGAAGGAAGGCCTGAACTTCAAGCTACTCGCTGACAGCGATGGCAAAGTCTCGGAAAGCTACGGGTCGATCAAAGATTACAACGGCACGCGGATGTCCGCGCGGAATACCTTTATCATTAATCCGGAAGGCAAGATCGCAAAAGTATTTAACGGAGTTAAGCCGGCTAGTCACAGTGAGGAAGTCTTGCAGAGCCTCGAAGAGCTGAAGAAAGGTTAACCGATTTTCTTTCGGAATCGCAGCGCGCAGATGCAGAAGAGCGCGATCGACATCGCGATGAGAATGGCGAGGTTTTGCCAGTACTCGAAGAAGTGCGCGCCGCGCAGGATGATGGCGCGACTTAGTGCGATGAAGTAAGTGGTGGGTATGATCGAGCCGAGGGCGTAGAAGATCCATGGCATGGTCTCGCGCGGGAAGATAAAGCCGGAGAAGAAGACGCTTGGGAGGATGAAAGTCATCGACATTTGCAGCGCCTGCATCTGGTTCTGCGCTTTAGTAGCGACGAGTAATCCCAGACTAAGCAGCGCAAAGACGTAGACAAAAGTCGAAGCGATAAGGGCAAGGACATTGCCCGCGATGGGAACAGCAAAGACGAAGCGCATAATGGCGTAAAGCAACAGTGCCATGGTCATGCCGATACAGAGATAAGGAACCAGTTTTCCCAGCATCAATCCCCATCGACTCACCGGGCTGACCAGTAACTGCTCGAGAGTCCCGCGTTCCCGCTCCCGAACTACGGCCATGGCCGTGGCGAAAGTCGTTCCGATTTGCAGAACGACTCCGATAACTCCTGGAACGAAGAAGTTCGGACTGCGCATGTTCGGGTTGTAGAGCATTTGCGGGCGGAGCTCGATGGGCGGAGCTACGCGGCCAGTTTCACTCATGAGCTTTTGGACTGATTGACTGAGAGCTACGGCCAGAGCTGTGTTCATAGCCTGGAGCGCGGTCGTTGAGTTGGATCCATCGATGAGCAGCTGAATTTGCGTGGGGTAGCCGGCGCGGAGATCGCGGGTGAACTGCGGCGGAATCTGCATGCCGACATAAGCGCGTCCTTTGCGAATCTCGCTCGCCATCGCTTCGGGGCTGTCAACTTCGCCGATGACACGGAAAGTTTCGGTGTTAACGAAGCGGTCGATGAATTGGCGGCTCTCCACTGTTCGATCCTGGTTGAGAACGACCATGCCCATGTGTTTGACATCGTTATCGAGCGCGTAACCGAACGCGATCATCTCGACCAGGGGCGGGAAGAACATGAAGAAGAGCGTCATTGGATCGCGCCAGACGCTGATGAACTCCTTGAAAAGGATGGCGCCGAGGCCGCGGAAGGGTTGGCTCATGCGGCTTTGCGGTTGTTTCCGGCGGCGTGTCTCGTGAGTGTGACGAAGACGTCTTCCAGCGATGGACCGATCTGGTGAATCTCGGAGTGGACGATGCCTACCTCGCGCAATTTCGACTCGAGGGCGGCGCGCGAGATTTTGTCATCGACAAGCAGATGCATGGACTGGCCGAAGACGGTGGCACTTTGCACACCGGGCATGTCGCGCACGGCTTGGAGCGCGGTGGTGACGTGATCGCAGGTGACATCGAGCCGGCACATTCCGGGAGGGGTGACTTCCGGCAATTGTTTCAGATCATCTGGTTCGCCGGAAACGATGAGGCGCGACATGTAGATGTAGCCGACGTGGGAACAACGTTCCGCTTCATCCATATAATGCGTGGTGACGAACAATGTCATTCCCTGGCCAGCGAAAGCGAAGAGAAGGTCCCATAATTCTCGTCGGGCGACCGGGTCGATTCCCGCGGTCGGTTCATCGAGAAACAGCACAGTCGGTTTGTGCATGAGCGCGCAAGCCATGGCCAGGCGCTGCCGCCAGCCGCCGGAGAGTAAACCCGCGCGTCGATCGACGTAAGGCTCGAGATGCGTGATGGCGATGAGCTCGTCGCGACGTTGCGCGAGCGCGCGGCCACTCAAACCGTAGAGCTTGCCGGAGAAGGTGAGGTTCTCATTCGCCGTCAGCTCATCGTAGAGGGAGAACTTTTGCGACATGTAGCCGATCATTTCTTTAATGGCGTCGCCTTCGCGCACGACGTCGCGGCCGCCGATGCGCGCGGTGCCTTCGGTTGGTTCAAGAATTCCGCAGAGCATGCGAATGACGGTGGATTTGCCGGAGCCGTTCGGGCCGAGGAAACCGAAGATGGATCCTTTGCTCACGCTAAAGGAGACATGATCGACGGCGGTAAAGGTGCCGAAGCGCTTGGTGAGCGCGTCGCATTCGATCATCGCGTCAGTCATTTCGGAACGTTGCCGAAATAAACGTCGGCCGACATGCCGGCCCGGAGTTTGTCCTCGGAATTATCCAACGCGACTTTGACGCCGAAGACTTGCTTAATGCGATCTTCGACGGTCTGCACGTTGCGCGGGGTGAACTCGGCCTGGCGATTAAGCTGCTCGACGCTGCCGCGGAAATCCTTGTCCGGAAACGAATCGACCCGCACGCGCACCGCATCATTGAGTTTGATATAGCCGAGCCATTTCTCGGGCACGTAAACGCGCACCCAGAGATGCTGCGGCAGGATAACGGTGGCGACTTCGCGGTTGGCCGGGAGCACGTCGCCCACTTTCACGCTCAAGACTTCGAGCACGCAATCTCCCGGCGCCACCACGCGCATCTCACGCAACTGCGTCTCGATTTGCGCAAGCTGCGCCCTCGCCTGCGCCACGCGCATATGGGCCGCTTCGACGTTTTTCTCCTGCGCATTCGCCGCGCTCGCTGCTTTCTCCGCTTCGTTCGGTGAGACGGTTTTGTTTTTTAATAACTCCTGCTGTCGCCCGGAATCAGCGTGCAGAAATTCAAGCTGCGCCATCTGCGCTTCGGCGTCGCGTTGCGCAGCGTTGACCTGAGCATCGGCCAGATCGCGCTGCGCCGGCAACTCCGCCGCATCCAGCTCCACGATGGGATCACCCACTTTCAGCGTCTGCCCTTCGCGGGCAAAAATCTTCTGCACGCGGCCCGGCGCGCGAGAGGCAACATGCGCTTCATCGACTTCGATGGTGCCGGAGACTGCGCTCTTGCGATCGCTGCAACCCGATAAGAGCGGAATCAAAGTCAGCGTTGCTGCCCTCAGCAGTAATCGCTTAACGACGAACGCATTCATGCTTTTCTACCCTTTGTCGTCAGCGCCCCTTCGAGGACGATCTTCAGAATTGCGGCGAATCCTTCCTTCGGCATCATGCCGAGCTCTTCCATCTTCGGTGGGTTCATGATCGACTGAACCACAGCCAGCAGAATTTCGATGATCAGCCTGGCCGGAATATCTTTGCGCACCATTCCGGCCCGTTGCCCTCTTACCAGGAGGTTTCCGAAATAGCGCTGAATCAACGCCGCCCGGCGGCGCTCGATTACTTTGAATGCCTGCGGCGTTTTCTGCTGCATGTCGCGCACGAACGGCGGCTTGATCTCGTCCAGTTGGCGTTGCGTGCCCGCCAGCAATTCGTGCAAAGCCGCCACAAAATCGTGTGGATGGTTGCGCGCCACCCGCTTTAGCTCAGCCTCCACCGCGGCAAATTTATCGGCCAGCACGGCGTGGAGCAGATCGATCTTGCCTGGAAAATGTGCATAAAGGGTCTTCTTGCTGATGCCGAGTTCTTCCGCCAGGTCGTCCATCGTCACACTGCGGAATCCGTGATTGAAAAAGTGTGCCCGCGCTGCGCTGACCATCCGTTGGCGCATGGGATCGTCGCTTCGGCTGCGCGATTTCGTCACGTGTGCCATCAGTGTCGGCTCCTGTGGCGGCAAAGCATATCCACCGTGGAAACTAATATAGTTTATTTAGTTTCCAACAAGATTTTCGGTCCCCCGGGCGAAACTGCGCTACAATGGAGCGATGCGAATACTTCTCCTTGCGTCGGGCGCAATGATCGTCGCCTTCTCGGGTTGCGCCACCCGCGATCCGAACGCGGCAGAGACGGCGCCGAGCATCACTCCGGCTGACACCTCCGCCAAACCGGGTAGCGGTCCGGGCGCGGCGGCGAGCAGCGGACTGCCGGTGAATACAGGCCCGTCGCAGTAGCGCCATGGTCAAGGCGCGGTTATTCGACCACATCGATCTGCGGGTGCGCGACCGCGCACGTGCGCAGAAGTTTTACGCAATGGTGCTGCCTGCGCTTGGTTTTGTGCGCGATGAAAGCGGTGACGAGTGGGGCGCATTCGACGCGCCAGGAAGCGACGGCCGCGCGGTTGAATTTTTCGCCTTCGACGAAGACAGGGATCATACGCCTAACAAGACGCGCATCGCATTCTGGGCTGAGACACGCGACGAGGTGGATCGCATCGCGGAGCTCGTGCGGCAGGCCGGCGGGCAAAACCTCGAAGGCCCGCAAATTTGGACAGAATACACGCCGGGTTATTACGCATTATTTTTTGAGGACCCGGACGGGAACAAACTGGAAGTGTGCTGTCGCGGCCGCGCCATCACAGCGGAGTAGGCGCGCAACGCCATCAACTTCATGCACGCTCCCGGAACCGAACGAAAACTGCTAAGCGAGAAAACGCGCGTTCGTTATCTCAAGCTCATCGCCATCTTCAAAATCGCCAAAGGCGTGCTGCTGCTCTGCTTCGGTCTGTCGGTCTTGTTGCTCAATAGCAGACCGGCGTGGGTCGATGCCGTTTCCGATTGGATCGATGACGAAGCGCTGGTCGTGCATGGCAAGGCGGCGCATTTTATTCTTGTTCGATTGCAGGAAGTGCTGGCGGGCGGCGCGCTCCATGTC
>QHBL01000146.1:2901-3064 GCA_003244125.1 Chthoniobacterales bacterium | reverse complement strand
TCGTTTTCGGTGCCGACGTAAATTAGATCGAGATCGCTCTCCACCCTCTGGCTGTGCGTGGGGTTGACGACAAACTCGCCGTTTACCCGCCCGACGCGCACCGCGCCGATGGGACCTTTGAAAGGAATATCCGAAACGCAGAGCGCGGCCGACGCGCCATTGA
>QHBL01000146.1:0-2798 GCA_003244125.1 Chthoniobacterales bacterium | reverse complement strand
GTCATGCGCGAAGTGAGCGTCTCCTTCTCGCTCGGCCGGCCTTCGCGTTTGAAATAGCCGCCTGGGATCTTCCCCACCGCCGCCGCCTTCTCGCGGTAATCTACCGTCAGCGGGAACCAATCCTGCCCTTCTTTGATCGCCGTGGCCGAGACCGCGCTCGCCATGACCATGGATTCTCCGCACGAAACGACGACCGACCCATCGGCCAGCTTGGCGATTTTACCCGTCTCAATAGTGATTGAATTGGCGCCGATTTGCGCCGTGACCTTCTGTTGCATTTTACTTCTCCTGGATTGGGCGGAATTCCAGGCCGGTCACCCTGATTGTAGGTTTCAAACGAATGGGAATCGCAAGTTAGAAACCTGCGCCACCTTTCTGGCTGAAACCTAAACTCAAGGTGCCTTTGCGGCCTGGTCTTGCGCCTGGTTATTGTTAGCTGGCAAAGAACGCACCCGCAGCTAATGCCGCAGGTTCAGCTTCTCGATTACCTTCTTGTACCGTTCGTTATTCGAGCGGCTGAGATAATCCAGCAAACTGCGGCGTTGCGCGACCATCTTAAGAAGGCCGCGCCGAGAAGAATGGTCCTTCGCGTTGCTCTTGAGGTGCTCGGTCAACTGCGCGATGCGACGCGTCAGCAGCGCGACTTGCACGTCAGCGCTGCCTGTATCCTTCTCATGCAATTGGAACTCCGCGAGCTCCGCCGTCTGGCCGTCTTCTGCCATGGATGAGCGCGTAGTGTAAATGGAAAAGTCCACTCCGCAAGTCACCGTCTTAAAATGGCAGCGGCAACTTATCCGGCACGACCCACGCTTCGCGGGCAAGATGTGAGCTAAGAACGGTCCGTGAATAGTGCGTGTGCAGCGGGTCGGCCGGCGTCCAGCGTTGCACGATGAGATTGATCCGCCGCCACAGTGGCAGCTCGCGATAATGCGTGGCCGCGAGGTGATCGAGCAGCCTCATCCAGAACTGCGTCACGGTTTCATGGTAAACATTCACCCGATGCGCCTCACTAAAATGAAGCAGGCTGCGGCGCATCCGCTCCAGCGCCCTCTGGAGCGTCTCCTTCTCGAGATAGCTCAGCGCCACCGCAATGTGTGCACTGTGCGGAAACTGCGAAGGCAGAATGGTCGCCTCCTCGAAGGCGCGAGCGAGGACGCGCACTTCCTCATCCTCGCTGAAGTCGCGCGTTCTTATCCCCGCACTCAACCGTTACGCGGGCGCCAGCCGTGTGTAGATGAACAACACGATAATTGCGCCAATGACTGACATGATGAACCCGGCCGCGTGAAAGGAAGAGCCCGGCTCAGGTTTGGAAAATAACCTGCCGATAAGACCACCGACGACGCCGCCGACAATGCCGAGGAGGGTGGTGAGGATAATGTTGAGGTGTTGTGCGCCGGGCATGACGGCGCGCGCGACGAGGCCGATGATGAAGCCGATAATGATATGCCAGATGATGTTGATCATAGATTTGGAGTTGAGCGTCCGAAGCTACATGGCGTTATCGTCCGTGGCTATCCTTTTCGCGCAAGGGCAACTGGCGCCGCTTCAAAGGCGTTCTTCGCGCGCGCCGCCGTACCAGAGCTCGAGCTTGCGCCGGGAGGTGATCCCGCGCGGCCCGCTGAGAAGGAGGATGGCGATTTGCCGAGCCAGTTTGCCAGGGGAATAGAGGCGGAGTTTTCTACCCGAAGTGATCACCGGCGTTTCGAGCAGAGTAAAACGACCGAGCTTTCTCACGGCAAAGGTGAAGAAGATCTCCTCGCCCGCGAAGTAACGTTCGTCGAATCCGCGAATAGCGAAAAAGTTGCGCCTCGTCGTGAAAAGGAATGCGCCAGCGCCGAAACTCATGCCGAAATAGACGAAACTAAATAAGGAAATGCCGATGCGGGCCCATGGCGGCACGCGACCACCGACCGAAACTCTGGCGCCGCCTCCCGCGTCTCCACGTTGCAACGATGCGAGAACGCCGCTGACATGATGCGGCGCGATGTGAGTATCGGCATCGATGAAAACCAGAACGTCGTTAGCTGCGGCGCGTGCCCCGGCGTTTCGCGCAGCCGCGATCTGACGGCGCGAGATTGAAATGACTCGCGCACCGAGTGAACGAGCGAGCTCGGCCGTGCCGTCAGTCGAGGCGTCGTCCACTACGATGATCTCGTACTCGCACTCAATGGCTTCGGCCGCTTGCCGAATCGAACGGAGCGTCGCTGGTAATTCAGCAGTCTCGTTGTGAGCTGGGACGATGAATGAGATGGAGTGCTTGTAGTCCACTATCTTATTGCACTTCGCCATCAGCTCTCACGACTACGTGCGCTGCCTTACCCACCAGGTCCCACACTTAGCCCTTCATAGGTTTCGCTCACAATGTGATCTACTACTCCCTTTATGTCTCGCGTCTGCTGCCACGCCGCCAACTGCCGGTCAGCGCCGGTGCCTTCGCGTAAAATACGTTCGATGTGCTGCATCTCTTTTTCACTGCCAAGTTCGATTACTTCAGTAGAAACGAACTGAAGTAGCTCATCAATGAGCGAGCGCGTTTCGGCCTCGGATTCCTTGCCGAAGTCGATCATCTTTCCATCTATCCCATAACGCGAGGCGCGCCATCTATTCTCATCCAGTAGCCGCCGCCGGTAGATGCGGAAGGTCGTATTCTGCCGAAGTAGTTTAAATAGTCTGGCGATGATAGCCTGGATCAGGGCCGCGATCGCCAGAGTATCGTCCACGCGGGATTGGGCATCACAAACGCGGACTTCCAAAGTATCGAAGAAAGGATGGAGGCGGATGTCCCACCAAATCTT
>QHBL01000368.1 GCA_003244125.1 Chthoniobacterales bacterium | reverse complement strand
CTGCTCGCCGAGCTGACCAAGCGGCTGGTGGAGCGGGCGATGGAGGTCGAGCTGACCGACCATCTCGGCTATGAGCGTCACCGCGAGCCGCCCGGTGGATCAGCGAACACGCGCAACGGAGCGACGCCGAAGACGCGGAAAAAACTCGCGGAAACAACCGAGTCGCGAAGGCGTTCGGGGCGATCGCCTTCGGTCAGGTTGCTTCGGCCGCCGCGCGAGCTGGCCATGTCCGAGAAAACGTGATTTTGCGCTAGCCAATCGAGGTAATTCGCCGGCGCGGAGTCATGGTGCGAAATTCCGGTGCTACGCGTTGTTTGCGAAAGGGAAACGATGCGCTCGGAATCGGGATACGGGAGCGGACGCAACAGCACGCCATCGACCACGCTGAAGATCACAGTCGAGCTGGCGATGCCGAGCATGAGCGCGACGGCTGCTACGATGGTGAAACCGGGAGTCTTGCGCAGCATTCGCAGGCCATAACGAATGTCGTGCAAAAGCGCGTTCATGATTTCATTCTGCGCGCAATGCAATAATCGGATCGACCCGCGTGGCGCGGCGCGCCGGCAGCCAGCAGGCAACGAGCGCGACCATGGCCAGAGCGAAAAGCGCGAAGCTCAAGGCCGGGGCATCGAACCCGCCGACGCCGTAAAGCAAGCTTTGCAATCCGCGACCGGCGCCAAGAGCGGCGAGTAATCCGATGATCAAGCCCGAAAAAACCAGCAGCATTCCCTGCGAAAGAACGAGGCGAAAGACATCGCTGCGTTGCGCGCCAAGGGCGAGCCGAATGCCGAGCTCGCGCGTGCGTTGCGTCACGGTCAGCGCCATCACGCCATAAAGACCAATGCTGGCGAGCAGCAGCGCGATGACCGCGAACGCGCCCAGCAGCGACATCATCATTCGACGCGAGCCAAGACTCTTTGTGATGTTTTTCTCCATCGTGGAAATGTCCGCAAAGGCCTGGTCCGGATCGAGCGCTTGCAGCTCGCGTTTCAGCGTGGGAACGAGCGCGAGCGGATCGCCCGATTTCACCCGCACCATCAGCATGTTGCCGCGAGTGGGCACCTGTTCCGCGCAAAAAGTCATTTGCGGCCAGTGGTATTGCTCGACGTTGTCTTCGCCGGGCGCTTCGTTACGCGTGCGCGCGACGAGGCCAACGACGGTCAATGGCGGCGGATTCTTTTCATCGGAGCGATTATCATCGATCTGCTGCCCGATCGGATCTTTACCGGGAAAATATTTTTGCGCCAAAGTCTCATCGATGATGACGGAACGCGGCTGCCCGGCACGATCATCGGCGTTGAAGGCGCGACCGCGGAGCAACGGCATACGCATGACGCGAAAATAATCGGGCGTAATGGCGTTGACTTCCGCCTCCGGTTCTTGCCCGGGCGGAAATGCTGGCGTGCCGGTAATGTGGAAAGAGCTGTCCGATTCGTTATCGTCAAAAGGAATATTCGAGCCGAGGGCGGCGGCCTCCACACCGGGAAGCGCGCGCACCCGTTCCACCAGCTGATCATTGAAACGCGCAATCTTTTCATCGGTATCGTAGCGGGCCTTGGGCAAGAGAACATCAGCGAGCAAAATCTTTTCGGGATTGAATCCGAGGGGCGCGTTTTGGGCGTTGCGAAAACTTTTCAGCGTCAATCCCGCTCCGGCGAGGAGAAGCAACGCGAGCGCGACCTGTGCCACCACCAGACCCGAGCGCATGCGCTGACGTTGTGCGCCATCACTCGTGCCGCGACCGCCTTCGTGCAGTGACAGGGTGAGGGAAGCGTTGCGCGAAACACGAAGCGCAGGCCAGATGCCGACGAGTAATCCGGCGCCGATTGCGACCGCGGCTGTAAAAGCGAGCACTTTGAAATCAAGACCTGCTTCCTGAAAACGCGTCACGTCTGCAGGCGCGAAGCTGGCCGAGCCGCCGGGAGAAATCGCTTTGATCGCATCAAGTCCCCACAAGGCGAGGAGCACCCCGGCGATGGCGCCGAAGATGGCAAGAATCGCACTTTCGAGAAGGACTTGCGCGGCCAGTTGGCGGCGGCTTGCGCCAAGGGCGGCGCGCACGGCCAGTTCGCGATCACGCCCGAGCGAGCGCGCCAATTGCAAGTTGGCGACATTGGCGCACGCAATCAGCAGCACACAGCCGACGGCCGCGAGCAGGAGCGCAACTCCGCGTTTGTAATCCTTCACCGCCGACTCCAGCAAAATCAGCGCGGTGACCCGACGCCCGGTGTTGGTATCGGTAAAGCGGCGTTCAAGCTCGGCCGCGATGTTGTTCAGATCCGCCGTCGCCTGCACAAGAGTGATCCTGGGCTTCAGCCGGCCAAGCGCGGAAAAGCCGGGGTGATTGCCCCGGTTCAGATAGTCCTTGTCTGCGCGCAAATCCTCCAGCGGAATGTAAACTTGCGCCTTCCGCGGCAATGTTACCTCGGGTTTAAGGACGCCGATGATTTCGCGCTCGACCCCGTCGAGCTTGATCGATTGGCCGATGACGCCGCGCGATCCGCCGAAGCGGCGGTTCCATAGTCCCGCGGAAATGATCGCGACCTTTTTACAGTGAGGAACGTCGTCCGCCTCCGAAAAATCGCGGCCCAGCAGCGGCGGAAGCCCGAGCACGGACAGAAAATTATAACTCACCCGTGCGGAGCCGACGCGTTCGGCCTCGGCGTCGCTGGCGGCGCCAGCCAGGTTCGCATCGCCGCGGCGAAGGAGGGCGAGATCGGTGAATCCGCGCTGGCCCGCGCGCCAATCCAGATAATTCGGCAAACTGACCGAACCGGAATCGAAAATGTTAGTGCGCTCGCGAATGAGCGCGAGCCGATCTGGCTCCGGGTAAGGCAGTGGGCGGAGGAGAACAGCGTTGACGACGCTAAAGATGGCAGTGTTGGCGCCGATGCCGAGCGCAAGTGTGAGCACGGCGATGGCGGTGAAGGCCGGCTGTTTCGCCAGCATCCGCAACGCGTAACGCAGGTCCTGCCACAACATTTGTTCTACGTCTTGTTAGCCCGCCTTTTCAATCTGCGTCGTCACCTGTTTCACCGCCACCTTTCCCGGGACGACGACCGGCTGGGCGGCGAATTGAAAAATTGAAAAGACCGCGCTCAAAATAAAGAGCGAGTAGATCAACGTTTCAACGGCATTGCGTTTCTTGTCTTCTGCTTCTGACGCCAGAATCAGATCATATGTATTGGATTGGTGCGTTTTCATAGGTTCGCCCACTTGCCTATGCACTCGCCGTGCCAATAAGATTCGCGACGGCGCAACTCACTCAAACAGTTGCAATTAAGATTCGCGCGAAAAATTTTGAGCGCGCGGTCGCATTCCGTGCTTGGGAAATCTGTGTCCCGAAAATGGAACCGGACTTCCGTCATCCCGGGCGGAGTCGAGGGATTCCGTGGAAGTTAGCTTAAAGTGACGCGGCGGGATCCCTCGGCTACGCTCGGGAGGACGAATGATGCTACGCGGCAGCTGCTACTTGCTTCTTCGATTTCTTTTCTGAACCGCTCGCTTGCTCGTCCGTCTTTTTCGATTTGCGGGACTTTGAGTCTTTTTCTTCCGGTGCTTCTTCGACGATCACCGCCGCATCCACCCA
>QHBL01000128.1 GCA_003244125.1 Chthoniobacterales bacterium | reverse complement strand
AAATAAATCCAGATCGCTTTCCAATTGCGGGCGGGAAGCGCGGAAGCGATCGTGCGTGCCGGATTCAAACTCATTCCAGAAAACGGCGCTTCAAAGGTGATGTAAACCAGCAGGAGAAGGCCGGCGAAAATTCCGAGCCAGGGCTTGAGCGTGCGATGATGCATCGCAATCATGAGCGCGCTCAGGAGTGCGAAAGAAATAATGAACTCGGCCGCGAAGGCGACGAGCACTCCGCGCGGCCCGGGAACGGTGACGACGAAGTTTACTTTCGGGTGCCGGGACGCTTTGCGGAAAGGAAGCGCGGCCAGGACGACACCAAGCCAGCCGCCGACGAATTGCGCGACGACGTAAAAGAACGCGTCCCATGGCTGGATTCGATGCTGGTAAAGAAACGCGAGCGTCACGGAGGGATTGAAGTGCGCCCCCGATTGCATTCCCCACGGCGAATAAATCAGGATCGCAACCGTCACGCCAATGGCGAGACCGAGAATGGAACGGCGTAGAAGTGGCGAACCGATTGCTTTGTGAATCGGCGACGGCGGATATTCAAGCGCGATCGTAAACCAAAGCGCCACAATCATAAAAATGCCGAGCTCGGCACCTTCCATCAAATAGCGCGGCCAATGATTCGTTAGAGCATCGCGCCCGTAAGTGAATTTGTTCACATTCTCGGGACGACGCGCAATCGAATACGAATGTCCATCGGGATCGCGATGCAGACCTAGCCCGGCATTATCGTCCGATTGAAGATTTACCTGCCAGTATTGCAAATCACCCAGAGCTGGATCATCGCGTTTTCGAATGCCTGGCCGTTCGTACTCGAGCAATTCGATCCCCGGCCCACGCGCTCCGCGCAAGCTGGTAATTTTGACGCGCGATCCCGGCACACGGTTTAGAAGCTCCTGTTCGCCGCCGAAGTTCCAGCTCACGCCGGCCACGCTCAGGCCCACGGTATCGCGATAAAAAGCCAGGCTGCGTTTCGTGTCGGAAACAGCAACCGCGCTGTGATCAATTCCCAGAAAGAGCGACGACGTTTTTCGCTGCCAATGCTCTTCACCTTTCGCGCGCGGAAACTGGATCAGCTCGAGAAAGTGGCCATCGGGATCGCGGAAATAGAGGGCGCGAATTCCGGCGGCGTCGCGGTTCCAATCCGGCAAACGCTGCGGCCCTTTCGAAACCATGCCCACGCCGTGTTCGAGCAGGCGCTGGTAGGCAGAGTCCATATCGGAAACGACGATGGCAAGATGTTGAAAAAGCTGATCGTTACTCGCAAAGTCATCCGGGATTTTGTGAGCGCCGGAGGCGGCGCGGTGTAGCACGAGTTTCTCTCTGCCAAGTTGAAGGCGGCTAACTTCCTCGTTCTGCTCGATGACGTGGAATTGGAGGACGCCGGTGAAAAATTCTGTAGAACGATTCAGATCGGAGACTGTCATCTCGATGGCTGTGATCTCGACGAGATTGGCGAGCAGGTCGCTCGTGCCGAAGCACAACGCTGCCAGGAGAAGCGCGGTCTTGCGCACCGCTAACCCAATCGTTCCAGGAGATGATCGCCGACCCGCAAGGCGTTGGCCGCGATCGTCAGCGAAGGATTGACCGCGCCGCACGATGGGAAAAAACTCCCGTCCACAACATACAAATTGTCCACGTCATGCGCCCGACAATTAAGATTGAGCACGGAAGTGGTGGCGTCATCGCCGAAACGGCACGTGCCATTCTGATGCGCCGTTCCTCTAATCGGAATATTTTTGCGCAGGTAAAGTGAAAGCGGCACGACCTGGTTGCCGCCGTCGGCTTTCTTCAAAATTCCGATCCAGCGTTTCATCAGCCGGTCGAAATGTTCGTGGTAACGATCGGTTAGACGGAGACGAATCTCACCATCGCGTTCGAGCGTCACGCGGTTGTCCGGATGCGGCAGGTCTTCCGAACTCATCCACCAATCGATGGAACGCGCCGCCAGTTGTTTCAAAATCGAGTGCGGCACGTAAAACGGCGAGTCGGAGGCGAGCACGTTTTTGTCGGCTTTTCCAAGGAGTTGAATGTGTCCCATCGGGAAGGGGAAATCCTTTTCGCCCCAGTAAAAATCGTTCATCCCCATCGTTTTTTGGAAAACGGATGGATTCCTTTTTGCCGTGACACCGAGCATCGCGCAATTCAGGTGCCGCATATAATTTCGGCCTACCTGATCGGATGAGTTGGCCAGACCGCGCGAATGTTTGTTATTCGCGCTGCGCAATAAAATCGCAGCCGAGTTCACTGCGCCCGCGCAAAGCACCACGATGTCGGCGTGAAATTGACGGAGCGCGCCATCGCATTCGACTTCGACCGCCGAAATTTCCCGGGCGTTGTGTTCGGTCAACAGTCGTTTGACCTGCGCTTTCAGGAAAAGAGTGACGTTTGAGTATTGCAGAGCGGGACGCACACCCGCGATGTCGGCATCCGATTTCGCATCGAGAAGACAGGGATGCCCGTCGCAGGTGTTGCAGCGCAGGCATTGGCCACGCAGGCGATGAGTCGCATCGTAACGAACAGAAAGCGGCAGCGGAAAAGGCGAGCAGCCGAGCTTGACCAGACGATCGTGCAATTCTTGGATGCGTGGCTCGTGCTCGAGCGGAGGAAATGGGTAGTCCTCGCTTATTTTCGGCTCGGTTGGATCAATCCCGCGCTGACCGTGCACGCCGTAAATCTTTTCCGCCTGCCCGTAGTAGGGCTCGAAGTCGCGGTACTTTACCGGCCATTCCGGAGAGATACCGCCTTTGTGCTGCACGGTTTCGAAATCGCGTTCGCGCAAACGAAACATGGCCCCGCCAAAAACCTTGGTGTTTCCGCCGACGTAATAGCCGGTGCCCGGCATAAACTTGCGGCCCTTCTTATCGCGCCACATCTCGTTAGTATGATAGCGCGCCTTCAAGAAAACTTCGGCCGATTCCCAATTCTGTTTTTCGCGGGGGAGAAAACCGCCGCGCTCCAGAATCAGAATCCGCTTTCCACTCGGCGCCAGCCGATGCGCCAGTGTCCCGCCGCCCGCGCCCGTGCCGATGATGATGACGTCATACGATTCCATCGCCTGCCAAACCGGGCTTTGATCTCAGTCCAATTTCTTGCGCAACCCGCGGCGGACGAGTTCGAGCGTCAAACCATAAAAGCAATGCGAGAAAAGTTCGTTACCTTGCTCCCACTGCGTCATCTTCGCGGGAGTGGGCGACCAACCCATCAGGGGCAGCGCGACCTCGTGCAGTCCCAGCCAAAACGCCACGCCGAAAAGGACGCCGCGTCCGGCCCGGATTGCTGAGAATTTTTCCGCCAGGACGGCATAGACGCAGCCCGCGCTCACTCCGAAAAACCAATGCGCCGTTTTTTCCGCCATAGGCTTGACCGTTTCGAGCAACTGGCTGCCCGTCATTTTTACTGACATAATATCGAGGCCGTTCAGCAGCGGTGAATTCACTCCTGGGGGCCGCGGCGCCGAAATCGCTTCGCACAAAATCTTAACTGCGGTGGCGGCGATACCCGCGACGATTCCCACCGCGATCGCTTTGGCTATTTTCGCCCAGGCGGAATCTCCGCCGGATAACGCTTCAGAATTCATGCTTTCATTATTGAAGTAGTAGGAGGGCGACCTCCTCCGCTTATTCCGCTCGATCCCCGATGGTGGGGTGAAAAATTTGTTTTGTCGTGCGGAATAAATGCTAAGCGTTTACCTCTAACTGTTCGGATAGCGAAATCGTATGCAAAACCAGCCAAAGGAACCGAGAAACGGATGGATGAAACAGAGTATCTTCATCGCAGCGGTATTTGCCGGCTTGTCTATCGCGCGGACAGGTGCAGCTCAGCCGCCGACTGATAAAGGCGATCACGTCGTAACCGGAGGTGACCTGGCGTTCATGAACGACGCTGCCCCTGGTGGCCTGGCCGAAGTGCTACTAGGACAGTTAGCGGCCAAGCGGGCCGCGAGTGGGGACGTAAGGCAGTTCGCGCAAGAGATGATCGCCGACCACTCCAAGGCGGGGGAGAAACTAACGCAGTTAGCCGAGCAGAAGAAGGTCGTATTGCCCGCGAAGGTTCTTCCGAAAGCGAAACAGACCGCAGAGGAGTTGTCCAAATTGCAGGGCGACGACTTCGACCGCGCTTACGTGAAGGCAATGGTCGAGGTACACGAAAAGGACGTAGCCGCGTTTGAGGCTGTCGCCGAAAACGCTACGGATGCGGATGTAAAAGCTTTCGCGGCCGAGACGGCGCCTACCCTGAGGCATCACCTGCAAATGGTCCGCGACCTGGCGAAAGGTATGAACCTGTCAGTGAAGTAGCTTAGCCGTAGCTTCGTAATATTTAACGATTGAACCTAATGAATGAACCTAACGAGGAACAAATAATGGCAACAAGAATGATGCAGACGGAGGAAGCGGCGCCGGGACAAGCTTGGGAAAAGATCGGCGCGGCTATAATTCGCTACGGATTGGTGGCGGTTTTGCTCTGGGTTGGCTTATTGAAATTCACCGCCTACGAGGCGGAGGGAATCCAGCCGCTGGTCGGTAACTCACCGCTGATGTCTTAGACCTACAATGTGTTTAGTGTCCGTGCCTTCGCCGGGTTCTGGGAGTAATCGAGATAATCACCGGCCTATTAATCGCTACCCGCGCAATCGCTCCCAAGGTCTCGGCCATTGGCAGTATTGCGGCGACGATCATGTTTCTCATTACCATGACCTTTGTTCTTTCAACGCCAGGTGTCTGGCAACCAGGCTATGGCTTTCCATTTCCTTCTCCATTCCCGGGACAATTCCTCGCCAAAGACCTGCTCTTCCTCGGTGCTTCAATCTGGACCGCAGGCGAAGCGTTGGGTGCGGCCCGGCTGGAGCGATAAGGTCGAAGAGGTTAGCTCAATTATATCTGCCGCAAAGCTTACTTAAATCGTTCTGCGATGCTTTTGAGGCAACAACATGCCGGATTTTACCTGCAAACTTTCTGAGACTGGTGCGCCGCTCCGTCATTCGTGGGAACACACGGTGGGAAGCGGCCACGCGCTTCTCGCGCTACGGACCGACTGGCAGGCGCAACTGCGACGCTGTCATGATGAGTTAGGATTCCGTTACGTTCGGTTTCACGGTCTGTTTTCTGACGACGTCGGCACCTTGATCGAGCACGACGGCGAGTCACTCTATTCATTCTTCAACGCCGATCAGATTTTTGATTTTCTTTTATCCATCGGGATGAAGCCGTTCGTCGAGCTGAGTTTCATGCCCGAAGCACTCGCGTCGGGGCACAAGACGGTCTTTCACTACAAAGCCAATGTCACGCCTCCGAAAGACTACAAAGCATGGGCGAAGCTGGTAAAAACATTTACCCAGCATTGCCTGGAACGCTATGGAGTGAAGGAAGTAAGGAAATGGTTCTTCGAAGTCTGGAACGAGCCGAACCTGCCGGCCTTCTGGAAAGGTACGCAAGCCTCCTACTTCAAGCTCTATCGTGAGACTGCTACGGCGATTAAGAATGTCGATGCCGCGCTTAAAGTAGGTGGCCCGGCGACAGCGAAGAACGCATGGATCGAAGAGTTCCTGACTTTCTGCGACAGGAACAAAGTGCCGGTTGATTTCGTGAGCACGCATCATTATCCGACCGATGCGCTTGGCAATGAAGGTGACGATACCGAGACGCAACTGGCAAACAGCCGGCGCGGGATTTTGCGCGAACAAGCGCAGGACACCTTTCGACACGCGAGCGGTAAGCCCGTTTATTACACGGAGTGGAATGTTTCCTCGAACCCGCGCGATTCGCGGCACGACGAGTCTTACGCGGCCGCGTTCATCGCCAGGACGGTGCTGGAGACAAACGGGCTGGTAGAAGGATACAGCTTCTGGACGTTCACCGACATCTTCGAGGAGAACTATTTTCCTTCTATCCCATTTCACGGCGGCTTCGGCCTGCTCAATTTGCATGGTATCCCGAAGCCGGCTTACCGCGCTTATGAATTGCTGCACCAACTCGGCAAGGAACAGCTAGTAGTCGATGGCATCCATGAGACCGTGAATGCCTGGGCCGTCCGTAAGAAAGATTCGCTTACGCTACTACTCACCAATCACGCGTTGCCTCGTCACTCGATCAAGATGGAGAAGGTCCGGGTGCGCGTGACTGAGTCAGCCAAGCCGCGGACCGTCTCTGTCCAGCGCATCGATAAAGAGCACGCCAATCCGCGCAAGGTCTGGCATGAGATGGGTGAACCGGAATACCTAACGACACTTGAGCTGGAGCAATTGCAAGCAGCGTCCCGCCTTGTGCCGGAGCCGCATCGTTGGAAGTATAAAGATGGAAGCGTCCATCTTGAGCTTGCCCTCCCCCCGCACGGGGTGGCAGCCATCACGGTCGAGTATGCGCCAACTCCGCGCTCGAGAAGGAGCAAAAAGTGAAAGAAAAAATCGAGCAGCCATCGTTAGGCGACAAAGAGTTGGCCAACCTGCAAGAGTGCACGTTCGGATATTTCCTAAATGAGACTAATCCTGAGAATGGAATGGTGCCTGATAGTACCAAGAAGGACGCGTCCGCCAGCACCACCGCGATTGGATTCGCGCTCACCGCTTACACCATCGCGGTTGAGCGCGGATACCTGACGCGCGCCGAAGCCATCACGCGAGTCCTGACTACGCTGCGTTTTTTTTGGAAGAGCGAACAAAATGAAAGCTCCGAAGCGACTGGTTACAAAGGCTTCTATTATCACTTCCTCGATATGAAAACGGGCCGCCGCGCACCTAGCTCGGAATTGTCCACCATCGACACGGCCTTTCTTCTAGCCGGGTTTCTTACCGTCGGGATGTATTTCGATCGCGACACGGAAACGGAAAAAGAGATCCGCACTCTTTCCCATGCGCTTTATGCTCGTGTGGATTGGCCATGGGCGCAGAACGGCGCTTTGAAAGTCGCGCTTGGTTGGAAGCCGGAAACAGGCTTTATCAAACATCGCTGGGAAGGCTACAGCGAAGCGTTGATACTTTATGTGCTCGGGCTGGGCTCACCGACGCACGCGCTCCCAGCGGAAAGTTATGCGGCCTGGACGCGCACTTACGAATGGAAGAAACTTTACGAACTGGAATTTCTCTACGCCGGCCCGCTTTTCATTCATCAACTCTCCCACGTCTGGATCGATTTTCGCGGCATCCAGGACGAATACATGCGCGCGCGAGGAATGGACTACTTCGAGAACAGCCGCCGCGCCGCCTATGTGCAGCAGGCCTACGCTATTCGGAATCCCAAAAAGTTTTCTGGCTACGGAAAATATGCCTGGGGAATTACGGCAAGCGATGGTCCGGGCCCGGCGCAACGCAAGATCAAAGGTATCGCGCGTGAATTTTACGACTACACCGCGCGCAGCATTCCTAACGGCCCCGACGATGGCACGCTCGCGCCATGGGCGGTAGTTGCCTCACTCCCCTTCGCGCCGGAACTGGTGCTGCCTTCCGTTCAGCACTTCAACGACACCTTCCCGGAAATGACGAGCAAGTACGGCTTTAAGTGCAGCTATAATCCGACCTTCTCAGGCGGTAAGAGTAACCACTCGACAAGTTGGATTTCGCAGGGTTACTACGGGCTTGACCAGGGACCAATCGTCATGATGATCGAGAATTACCGCACTGGCTTTCTCTGGCGTTTGCTGCGCCGTTGTCCGGCCATCCAAAAGGGTTTGCGCCGGGCTGGATTCAAGGGTGGTTGGTTATAAGACGACGCTGGAGAGTGACCAAGCCAGCGAGCATGGCAGCACTTGCGCGCACCTGATGCCGAAGGATGTTGGCGTCAGTCCTTTCCTACA
This sequence comes from Chthoniobacterales bacterium, assembly GCA_003244125.1. The sequence continues at coordinate 358 of QHBL01000128.1, read as the reverse complement.
CCATGTCCAACTGCGTTTCAGTCGCGATTATTCAGCATTCTCCGGTCTTTATGGACCTGGCGGCGAGTATCGCGAAAGCGGTGACGCTTGCAGAAGAGGCTGCGCGCAATGGCGCGCAATTAGTCACCTTCGGTGAGACCTGGCTACCGGGTTACCCGGCGTGGCTCGATTACTGCGGAGACATGGGTTTGTGGGATCACGCGCCGACCAAAGCGGTCTTCGCGCGGCTGCGGCAGAACAGCGTTCTCGTTCCGGGCAAAGAAACAAAGCTGTTCGGCCAACTCGCAGCCGATCATCAACTCACCCTCGTGATCGGCGTGAACGAGCGTGTAGATACCGGCCCGGGCAACGGCACGCT
>QHBL01000202.1 GCA_003244125.1 Chthoniobacterales bacterium | reverse complement strand
GCCGTCCGTCCCCGGCGGCAGAACGTGTCGCCACAGATTCACTCCTGCGAAACCAACCGCTTTCCTTCGCCCCCAACTCCGACCATTGCCTCTTCGTTGTGACCGTTGCGAACTTTGTGCGATAAATCGTCCCCATGCCACCGCTGCGCCTCGGAGTTAACATCGACCACATCGCCACCTTGCGGCAGGCTCGTTACGCCAGCACGCCCGAGTCGAAAAACGCCGAGCCTGACCCCGTTCGCGCCGCTGCTCTCGCCGAACGCGCCGGCGCGCACGGCATCACCGCGCATCTGCGCAGCGACCGCCGCCACATTCAGGATCGCGACATGCAACGCCTGCGCGCGAGCATCATGACAAAACTCAATTTCGAAATGGGCAACACTGCGGAAATCCTCGACATCGCGATAAAAACGCAGCCCGACGAAGTCTGTCTCGTTCCGGAAAAACGGCAGGAGATTACCACTGAAGGCGGACTCGACGTTGTGGCGAACCGCCGCGAGCTCGCGCCCGCCATCCAGCGGCTTCACGCCGTCGGCATTCGCGTAAGTCTTTTTATCGATCCCGAAACGGAGCAGGTCGATGGCGCGGCCGAGCTCGGCGCGGACATGATCGAGTTGCACACGGGAAAACTATCGAACGCATTCACCGAAAATATCGAGCGGCAGGAACTCTCGCGTTTGCGCACCTGCGCCGAGATGGCGGCGGAACTCAAGCTGCAAGTCAACGCCGGCCACGGCATCAACTACACCAACATCGCGCTCATCCACGAGATCCCGCACCTGACCGAGCTCAACATCGGTCACGCCATCGTCTCACGCGCAGTCTTCGTTGGTTTCGAGAATGCCGTGCGCGAAATGCTCGCGCTGATGCAGAACTAAAATGAGCAAGGAAGAGATAAAATCAGGAAAGCAGGAGCCAGGACGTGGGTTCGACCGGTTCCATGCCTCATCACGGTGACAGAACTTGCGAAAGGAATTTCGAGGCAGAAAACCAGAAACGGTAGCGGAGAACCGCGTTTGCAGCGCAGTCGGTGCGCTTATCGACAATAAAGCTTCGCCCCCCCGCGCCTCTATTCAGTTTCTGGTTTTGTGGCTTTTTAATTCCTTTCCTGCCTTCCTGCTTTCCTGATTGATTCTTCTGGTGACCGCGGGAATCGGGGTTGACATGATCGAGGTGGAACGAATCGAGCACTCGCTCGAGCGCTTCGGCGCGCGTTTTATCCAGCGCGTCTTCACCGAAGGCGAGATCGCTTATTGCCAATCAATGAAATATCCCGCGCGCCATTTCGCTGCGCGCTTCGCAGCCAAGGAAGCCGTCTCAAAGGCGTTCGGCACCGGCATCGGCAAAAGGATGGGCTGGCGCGATATCGATGTGCAGAAAAAAGAAAGCGGCGAGCCGTTTGTGGTGCTAAGCGGAGGCGCGGAATCACTCGCGCGCGAACGAAACGTTCGAGCGGTTTGGGTTAGCCTGAGTCACACCCACCACCACGCGATCGCGATGATCGCGCTGGAAACGTGAACTGTACTAGACAGCCGACGATCTAGCTCAGCGCCGGCAAACGATTGCCGTTGGCGTGTCCGTCAGCTACGGGAGCTGCCGCAGGCGTGATCTGCTCGCGCGCCGTCGCATCGGACTCTTTGCGGTTGATGGCGCCGCTGCCGCGGGCGCCGTGAACACGACCGCTTCGCTCGCGACACTTTGGCGATTGCCATTCACCGCTTGCACGATGAACTCCACCGTCGCGTTTGCTGGCACTGCCACCTGCGCCATCGGCTCTGTCGTGCTGGCCACCAGCTCATAATTACTGCCGAGCAGGCCCGCGATGCGCATGCGGAAACGATACCTTGTCGCGAAGGGCGAGGCATCGCACGTCACCAGCACGTTTACTGTGTTCGGATCAGTTGCAACGGTTGCATCTGTCCTCAAGCTGGTCGCAACGCTGAGGCCAGCGGGCGGCGCCGGAGTGCTGAGCTTGCCGGGCATTTCGAGACCAAAATCAAGCCAGCGCGTATCGTCCGGGTTCAACAGCTCGGCCAAAATTCCGATCAGCAAACGCTCTTCGAAGTGAGCGCGTTCATCGCTACCTGTCGTGCGTCGCCTTTATTCTCCACGTCCTGGTCGGCCGCGACGGCGGCGCTTTGGGTCGTCAGCGCAGTGGTCCGCAAGGTGGTGCCGTTAGCCGCTGTGACCCCCCAATGTTGGCTTCGTACGTCGGATTCGCGGTCAGAAACGTGATGATACGCAAGGCGAGCGCAAGACGGTCGGTGATGGTGGACGGGACTGCAATGCTTGGGCTGGTGAACCCGGCCTGCACCCATTGCCGGTTCCAGCGCTTGCCAAAGAACGTGCTAAGTCGCGCTCGCCTTGCCCAGCCATTCAGTCAGAGCTTCGTCTGCCGGGCGAAAATCATCATAAGCGGTTTGCTGCGCACTGCGCGCGGCGTTGAAGAGCTTGTCGGCATTTACCAGCGTATCGGTGCCTGCTTTCATTGCGCGGCTGCTTGATCGCTTTGAGACGCCGGCGAAAGCGAA
>QHBL01000245.1:1609-6009 GCA_003244125.1 Chthoniobacterales bacterium | reverse complement strand
CCCGCCGATGCCGACGCCGCCGACCTTCACCTCGCGCGTGAGGCGACGTTGATAAACCAACCGATTCGAGCAGTAGTTCACCCTTTGCGCTTGCGCCTGCGCACGCCCTTTGGTGAGTCATCGATTGCGACGATCAGCTTCACATCAACTCGATCTGACCCTCCTTCCGGGCGCGAGATGTAGACGGTACGGAAATCCTGGGAAAACATCATGAATTCCGGATGCGGCACATACAAACGGATGCCGTTCGTCACTACAACCTCAAAGGGTTTGAACGGCGCGGCTGAATACAGTTCACGAATTTCCTTAACGCTCATCAGCACCAATTTATCTCTCTGCCGATGGGCCGCAATGCGCAAGGAGCTAACGACCTGTGTCTTGCGAGCTCTTCGGCACGAATTTCGGTGTGCCGTGGCCGAAGAAGTCCTGCACGTCGAAGAAGGCGATGTAAACCATGAAGCCGATGATAACGACGGCACAAGCAGTTTGCACAACCTCGAGCACGCGCGCGCTCACGGGCCGGCGGCGCACCGCTTCGACCAGGGCGAGCATAATGTGTCCGCCATCGAGCACCGGCATGGGCAGGAGATTGAGCAGGGCAAGATTGACGTTGAGCACGACACTGAACCAGACCGCCATGAGCCAGCCGTCGGGCGCTTCGAACATGAGGTAATACACACGCAGCATCATGAGCGGGCCGCTCATGTGCTGGAGCTTCACGTCCGACTTCGGCGAAGCGATGGCGGTGAAAGTGTTCACGACCGAGACCGCAGCTGCACGCACCTGCTCGAGCGGCGCGGGATGTGTGCGAGTGAGCCGGCCATAGGGATCGAGCTCGATGCCGAAATTGTCGCCCCAGGAAACGCCAATGCGCGGTGTGCTTTCGCCCTGGGCCAGCTCGGGCGTGACGTTCAGCTCAACCAATTTTCCCTGCCGCTCGACCGTCAGCCGAATGCCCTTGTTGCCATGGTGCCGGATGTAATCGGAAGCCGCCGCGGTGCTCTTCATCGGGCGGCCGTCCACCGCGCGGATAACATCGTCTTTCTTTAGACCAGCACGCTCTGCCGGACTATTGGCCGACACTGCACCGATGACGGGAAACTCCGGCTCGAACGGCAGCCGCACTTCCGCCCCGCGGCGCTGCACCACGAGCTGCAGCGGCTCGTCCGGATGCTGGCGAATGAAATCGTCAATGCCGTTGACATGATAAAGCGGCTGATCGTTGAGCCCGATGATGAGATCACCCGGTTGCAGACCCGCCTTTGCCGCGGGACTGCCGGGCTCCACACTTGAAACGAGCGGAGTTTCCGCCGGTAAAATCTCGATTTGGCGCAGGGATTTTCGCATCCACGCCCGCGTCGCGGGAACCCGCGGCTTCGCCTCCACGCTGAATCGCCGCACCGTGCCGTCCACCTTGCGCTCGACCGTGATCGGAATCGTCTCGCCCTCGCTGCGAACGATACGCCAACTGATGGAGTCGTCGCTCATCCCGCCAAAACGGCTGACCGTTTCACCATCCACCGCGATGAGCCGGTCACCAGCCTGCAAACCAGCATCCGCCGCGGGGGATCCCGGCGCGACGTAGCCGATAGTGGTCGTCGCCTCTGACTCACTCACCGGGCGCCCGACAATCCAAATAATGACGGCGAAGGCGAGCGCGAGCAGAAAGCTGAAGAGCGGCCCGGCAAAGGCGACAATGATCTTATCCAGCACGGAAATCTTGGGTAGCCGCGCGCGATCGACATCGGCTTTGCCCTCGATCATGTCCATCGGCGCGAGCTGCGGGAGCGCGACGAATCCGCCGAAGGGCAGCGATCCAAGCGAGTACTGCACGCCGTTGATGGTCTTTTTCCAAATCGGTTTGCCGAACCAGATGCCGAATTTCTCGATAAAAAGCCCGCGCCAGCGCGCCGCGAGGAAATGCCCGAGCTCGTGCACGACGATGAGCAGGTTGAAGAGCAGCAGGACTTCGAGGCTGACGACGATGATGCGGGCGACGTGGGAAATCACTGGAAGAGATTCGATGAGAAAAAGCAGGGAAGCAGGAGAAGAAATGAGGACCGGCTTTCCTGGGTTCCTGCTTTCCTAATTCATAATTTTAATCGATCAAAGTCGCGGCGGTTTGCCGGGCCCATTGATCGGCGGCCAATATCGCATCGAGGTCGGCATGCGCAACGGATGCGTGCCGTTCCATCACCGCTTCGACGGTTTGCCAGATGCGTGGAAAACTCATGCGTTTGTCCAGGAATGCTGAGACGGCGATTTCATTGGCGGCGTTCAAAACAGCGGGCAGCGTGCCGCCGATTTCACCGGCGCGACGCGCGAGGTTGAGCGCGGGAAAATCGTCGTAGCGCGGAGCGGCAAACTCGAGCTTCGAGACTTTGCTGAAATCCAGCGGCGGCAGTGAATTCGGCACCCGCTCGGGCCAGGTCACTGCGTATTGAATCGGGAAACACATGTTCGAATGCGAGAGCTGCGCCAGGACCGAGCCGTCCGCAAATTCCACCATCGAGTGCACAATGCTCTGCGGGTGAATCACCACTTCCACCCGCGACATCTCCACGCCGAAAAGCCAGCGCGCTTCGATCATCTCCAGTCCTTTGTTAAAAAGCGTGGCGGAATCGATCGTGATTTTCGGTCCCATATTCCAGGTGGGATGCTTCTGCGCCTGCTCGACGGTGATCCGATCAAATAGCTCAACCGATGTTTCGCGAAACGGCCCCCCGCTCGCGGTCAAAATAATTCGGCGCACTGCCGAAGCTCGGCCATCGAGGCATTGAAAGATGGCGTTATGCTCGCTATCGACCGGCAAGACATGAACTCCTCGCGCAGTCGCTTCGCGCATCACGATCTCGCCCGCCATGACGAGGATTTCCTTGCTGGCAACGGCGAGATCTTTGCCGGCTCGAATCGCCGCCAGCGCCGGGCGTAACCCGCCGGTGCCAATAATCGCGACGAGCACCATGTCCGATTCAGAAGACGACGCGATTTCGCACAAGCCGCTTTCGCCGGAAAGAATCTGCGGCTGGTAATTCAGAGCCGCTCGCAGCTCCGGCAGCTTTGTCTCATCGACGATGCAAACGGCGGGCGGTCGTAGCTCGTTAGCTTGCGCCGCCAGCTCACGCGCTTTTGTGTGCGCGGCGAGCCCCACGATTTCCATCCGCTCCGGGATGTCGCGCGCCACCTTCGCCGCGCTTTGGCCGATGGAACCCGTCGCGCCGAGGACGACAACGCGTTTGCGATTCATTGCTAGAGAGGATTTACAGGATTGCGGGAAAAACTAATCCTGAAAATCCCGTTAATCCTGTCAGTTCTTCACGCCACACGCACGACCAGCCGGAGATAGAAGAACAACAGCGGCGCCGTAAACAGCAGGCTATCGATGAGGTCGAGCGCGCCGCCGATCCCCGGTAGCAGGCTGCCGGAATCCTTCACCCCAGTCGCGCGTTTCACGATGGACTCGGCAAGATCGCCGATGACCGCGGCAAAGCCGAGGAGCAACCCGAGAATGGTGGCGTGCGTCCAGTTGAGCGCGGCGAGATGACCTGGCATCAATTTGTAAAGACTGAGACTGGCGAAGAGCGAGAAGGCGAGGGCGCCGAAAAAACCTTCGCGCGTTTTCTTCGGGCTGATGTGCGGAATGAGTGGATGTCGCCCGATGAGACTCCCGGTAATGTAAGCGCCCATGTCGCTGAACTTCGTCACCGCGATGAGATAAAGGCAGTAGAATTGTCCCATGACCATGCCGTCCTCCGATCGCGGCACGACATAGACGATTTTGGTCATGAAATTGAAAAGCCACAGGACGTAGAGCAGACCGAAAAGGGTGTAGGCCATCGTTTGCAGCGGCGTGTCATCGCGCAGGCTCTCGAACATTTGCCGGGTGAAAACCGTGAGTAGAAAAAAGAGAAGCGTCGCGACCTCGAAATCGTAGGAATGCGCCGGCCCCATGCGCGCGAAATAGTAAAAGCTGCCGCAGAGCATGACCGCGCCGCAGATCATGCCGGTGAGTTTGAAATTCGGCAGCCGGCGGTGATCCAGCATGGTGTAGAACTCCCAGAGCGAGATCATGCCGAAGGCGCTGATGAGCGCCCAGAAGCCGAATTCGAATCCCGAAAACGCGATAAGGAGCGCGACTGTCCAGAGCACAATGGTGCTGGCAAAACGCAGGATGAAAACCGAGCGCCGCGTCGCCGGCTTTGCTGCGACCTGAGTTTCGACAGTGGCTGGCATGCTACGGCATCATCGGAATAACGGACGCGATTGTCCACCCACTTTCCGTCTGTCATTTCGAGCGGACGCGAGAGACCTCGCGAATGCCGCTCGCGAGGTCCCTCGCCGTCTCCGCCGCTCGGCATGACAGGCTCTTTCCTGCTTTCCTGCTTTCCTGATTCGCTTAA
>QHBL01000245.1:0-1556 GCA_003244125.1 Chthoniobacterales bacterium | reverse complement strand
AGCCGAGCCGGGTTTGTGGCTTGAGCAATGGCCGGTGCCTGAACCCGGCGCGGATGATGTGCTCATCCGCACAAGAAAAGCCTCGATCTGCGGCACCGACGTTCACATTTACAATTGGGACGCCTGGGCGCAGAAAACGATCCCGGTCCCGATGCCCATCGGACACGAGTTCGTCGGTGAGATCGCGGCCGTCGGATCAAACGTGCGCGGTTTTTCCGAAGGCGATCTCGTCGTCGGCGAAGGTCACATCACTTGCGGGCATTGCCGCAATTGTCTCGCCGGCCGCCGGCATCTCTGCCCGAACACGCAAGGCGTCGGCGTGAATCGTCCCGGCGCGTGGGCCGAGTTCGTCACCATTCCAGCAACGAACGCCTGGCACGCCGACGCCGCCATTCCGCTCAATGTGCTTTCCTGTTTCGACCCGCTCGGCAACGCCGTCCACACCGCGCTCACGTTCGATCTCGTCGGCGAAGACGTGCTCATCACCGGCGCGGGACCGATCGGCTGCATGGCCATCCCGATTTGCAAACACGCCGGCGCGCGTCACGTCGTCACCACCGATGTGAATCCGTACCGGCTGGAGCTCGCGCGTAAAATGGGCGCGACGCTGGCGCTCGATGTGCGCACCGAAAAGCTCGCCGACGCCATGAAACAGCTCGGCATGAAAGAGGGCTTCGACGTCTGCCTTGAAATGTCGGGTAATCCCAAAGCGTTCGCCGATATTTTGCCCAACATGTTTTACGGCGGCAAAATCGCGTTGCTCGGCATCATGCCTTCGAATGCGTCGATCGATTGGAACGTGGTCGTCTTTCACAGCCTGACGCTGCAAGGCATTTACGGCCGCGAGATGTTCGAGACGTGGTACAAAATGACGTCACTCATCCAAAGCGGGCTCGATATTTCACCGGTGATCACGCACGAGTTTCCATTCACCCAATTTCAGGGAGCGATCGAGCTGGCGAAGTCAGGCAACTCAGGCAAAATCGTGCTCGATTTCGCCGGAGCGGCGTAGCAGCACGGAAGACAGGCGTCCCCGCCTGTCGATTAAGGAGACGATCACATCAGCAGCCGAGACGGCCGCTTGCCCTGACAGGCGCGGACGCCGGTCTTCCATTAGGCGATCCCCTCCGGCGGCACCAGCTCCGGCTCGGGCGTGACAGCGCGCTCGGTTTGCTTCGCGATCCGCGTCGAAAGCAAACACGCCGTGAACAGCAACGCCGCAGCGAGATAAAAAGTCGCGCCGGGAAAGTTCAGGCCATGTTCGGGATTAATAAAAAACGCGAACGTCCACGAGAAAAGCCCCGGGCCGATGACGAAGGCGAGCGAGCGGACGCTACCGATGGCGCCCTGGAGTTCGCCTTGCTCGCGCTCGCTCACGCGCCGGGTCATCATTCCCTGCGCTGCGGGCATGGAGATATTCCAGATCGAGATCACCGGAATGGAGGCGAGATAAAGCGCGCCGGTGCGGGCGAAACCGGCCAGCGACGCACGCTTTACACCGGCCAGTTTTTTGGCGCAGCAGGAATGGCGCTGGCCGGTTTCGCCCGCACCGGCGC
>QHBL01000061.1:2737-3711 GCA_003244125.1 Chthoniobacterales bacterium | reverse complement strand
AATGATCGACCGCTATCCCGATCAACCCATCGTCCCTTCCACCCAGACCCTCCTCGTGCCGATGCTGAATCTCTCCATCGCCATCGTCGCGTCATTCATCGTCATCGGACTGCTCGCCCGTTATCTCCCGCGCACCAGCTTCTATCGCCGTTTCGCCCTCATCGCCGCCAATCCGTCCGGTCCATCCTTCAGCGCACCGCGCGAATTCGCCACCGGTCTTCCGATCACACGCGGCGCCGAAGGCATCGCCATCACCACTTTGCGTCCGAGCGGCAAAGCTCAATTCGGCGAGCGTGTCATCGACGTCGTCACAGGTGGCGAATTCATCACCGCACAAAGCCCCGTCGTAGTTTCCGACATCGACGGCATGCGCGTGGTGGTGCGGCAGGCGTAAGCGCCGCGCCGCTACAGCCCGATGACACGCTTCACCAGTTTTTGATCCACTTCACCGTGGCTCCGGTCGTGTCGTTTGTGGTGCTCCAAAGATCAAACGTGGGATTATAGCCGTGCGCCGGAGGATTTACCGGAGGAGTTTGCACAAGATCGTTTTGATAGGCTGTAGAGTATCCGTAGCTGTTGCCCCAGGGATCGCGGATGTATGTTACATTTGTGGTGTTTCCTGGAGCATGCCCGAGCATCTGTGGTTTGAAAGTAAAGTAAGACTTCTTGTTAGCGACCGGCTGCTGATTGGCGGCCAATCCACTTAGTTCAGAGTACAAATAGAAACTCGCGTCTTGGTAAACCGACTGGGTAGCATCCTTGTTCTGTCTGGCATCAAGCGTATTCGTCGCCGCAGCCTGCGGATAGATGCCGTTATCCGCCTTGTAACTCTCCAGCGCCGCCGACATCGCCGCGATCTCAGCCTCAGCTCGCGATCGCGCCCCTTTATCCATCGCATACTTGCTGATCGACAACACCAATCCCGCCAAAATCAAAATCACCGCGATTACCACCATCAGCTCGATGAGCGTGAA
>QHBL01000061.1:1903-2584 GCA_003244125.1 Chthoniobacterales bacterium | reverse complement strand
AGACGCGTGCGCTACCCAGAGGCTGCGCAGCGTCGCTTTTGGTCGCGATCACGTTTGCTGTTGCAGCCCCTGGATGATGCTGATGAGCGGAAGGAAAAGCGCGATGACGATGGTGCCGACGATGACGGCGAGAAAAATGATCATGACTGGCTCGAGAATGGAAGTGAGCGCGGCCACGGAGTTGTCCACTTCGTCATCGTAAACGTCGGCAATTTTCAAGAGCATCTCGGGCAACTGGCCGGTCTCTTCGCCCACGTCGATCATGCTCACCACCATGGGCGGAAAGGCGCCGCTGGTCTCAAGCGGTTGCACGATCGATTCGCCTTCTTTCACCCGGTCGTGCACCTGCGAGATGGCGTTGGCGATAACGGTGTTGCCGGCGGTGTCGCGGGTAATGTTGAGCGCCTGCAAAATGGAAACGCCGCTCGTCACCAGCGTCCCGAGCGTGCGCGAAAAACGTGAGATGGCGGTCTTGCGAATGAGATCGCCGAAGAGCGGCGTGCGCAATTTGAACGCATCGATAATGAGGCGACCGCCTTTGCTGCGGCCCATCAGTTTGACGCCCACGAACATCGCGAAGATGGCGCCGAAAATGATCGCCCAATGGTCCTGCATGAATCTGCTGATGGCGATGACGAACAGTGTGATGACCGGCAGCGGTCTGTCGCCCAGCATGTCGTG
>QHBL01000061.1:0-1837 GCA_003244125.1 Chthoniobacterales bacterium | reverse complement strand
CCCACGGCCATGAACATCACGATCGCAGGATAGATCATGGCCGAGAGCACTTTGCCTTTCACCTTCTGCGCTTTCTCCTGGAACTCGGCCAGGCGCGTCAGCACGACCTCGAGCACACCGCCGAGCTCGCCCGCTTTCACCATGCTGATGTAAAGCTCGTTGAAGATGCGCGGATGTTGGGCGAGCGAGTCGGAAAACGTGTTGCCGCCCTGCACCGACTCGGCCAGCGCTTCAGTGGTTCGTTTGAGAACAGCATCCTTTTCCTGTTTTGAGAGGACGTTGAGTGAACGCAAGAGCGGCAGGCCGGCATCGATGAGCGTGGCGAGTTGCCGGGTGAAAATCATCATCACCTTCGTCTTGACGGTGCGACGCTGGAAAAGGGTGATGTTGGCGTTGAGACCGCGCTTGGCCACGGTCGGCACCTGGGCTGGCGCCGCAACGGGTCTGGTCTTTTTCGCTTTACGATTGCTGCCCGCCGGCGCCCTGCCTTCCTCGTAAACGCCAGTCGGGAAATAGCCGGCCTGCCGCAAATGGCCAATGGCCTCGTTCGCAGTGTTAGCCTCGACCAAGCCGGTGGATTCCTGGCCACGGCCATCGAGCGCGACGTATTGGAAACGAGGCATGGGCGGGTGAAATGGTAACCAAAGATCGACGGAAAAGTCGATTTGTTTGTACAGCCTCGATGCCGCTCAAGGCGGGGGCCAATGACGAAGTCTCAACCCCAAACTCAGGTCCGTTATTGGAACTTCGTCATTATTTCGGAATTCGGCATTCTGGCTTCGTCATTTCCTCACGTGTACTTCAGCACTTCCTCCACCGTGGTATCTCCATCGAATACACTGCGTAATCCATCCTGCCGCAGCGTGACCATTCCCAGTTCGATCGCCTTTTGTTTCAACGTCACCGTCGGCGCACGTTCGTTGATCAACTCGCGGATCGGGTCGGTGATTTTCATCAGCTCGTAAATGCCTTTGCGCCCTTTGTAGCCGGTGTGATTGCAGGCGTCGCAGCCTTTGCCGTAATAAAATTTCTTCTCGCCCAGGTCGCTCCGGCTGATTGCCAGCTGATCGAGAATATTCGCCTTCGGCTCGTACGAGGTGCGGCAATTCTGGCAAATGCTGCGCAGCAAACGCTGCCCGAGCACAGCCTCGAGCGTGGAGGAAATGAGGAACGGCTCGACGCCCATGTCGATCAAGCGTGTGACGGCGCCGGGCGCGTCGTTGGTATGCAGCGTGGTGAACACCAGGTGTCCCGTGAGCGACGCCTGGATGGCGATCTGCGCCGTCTCCAAATCGCGCGTTTCACCGACCATGATGCGATCGGGATCCTGCCGCAGAAATGCGCGAAGCACCCGCGCGAACGTTAGCCCGATGTTGTCGTTGATCGGCACCTGCATAATGCCTTCGAGGTCGTACTCGACCGGATCTTCCGCGGTCAGCAGCTTGGAATCGATGGTGTTGATCTTGCGCAGACAGGAATAAAGAGTTGTCGTTTTTCCCGAACCAGTCGGCCCGGTGACAATGAAGATGCCGTTCGGCCGTTCGATGATCTCGAGGATGTAGTCGTACACGTATTTGGGCATGCCGAGCATCTCGAGATCGAGATTGACCGTCGTTCGATCGAGCACGCGCAGAACAACGCTCTCGCCGAATTGCGTGGGCAAGGTGGAGACGCGCAGATCGACCGGGCGGCCTGCGATATTTTTCTGGACGCGGCCGTCCTGCGGCAGGCGCCGCTCGGCGATATTCATGTTCGCCATCACTTTCACGCGCGAGATGACCGGCGGCGCGAGATGGCGCGGCGGCGGCGCCATTTCATAGAGCGCGCCATCGACGCG
>QHBL01000189.1:3749-4506 GCA_003244125.1 Chthoniobacterales bacterium | reverse complement strand
GTCACTCGACGGTGACGCTCTTGGCGAGGTTGCGCGGTTTATCTACGTCACGGCCGAGCTCGACCGCGAGATGATAGGCGAGTAGTTGCAACGGGATCGCGGTCAGCACAGGTGTGACCACATCGGGGGCGCGCGGAATCTCGATAATGTCGGTGGCGATTCCTTTCAAATGCTTCCGGCCTTCGCCGCTGGTAAGCGCGATGATGGGACCTTTGCGCGCTTTCACTTGTTCGATGTTGTTGACGTTCTTTGAGAATACCGCGTCGTCGGGCGCGATGAAGACCGACGGCAAATCTGGGCGCACCAGCGCGATGATGCCGTGCTTGAGCTCAGCGCTCGGATGACCTTCAGCGAAGAGATAGGTGATCTCTTTCATTTTCAGCGCGCCTTCGAGGGCGACGGGGAAATTGAATTGCCGGCCGAAAAAGAGCATGCCGTCGACGCTGGCATACTTCTTCGCGATGGCGCGAACTTCATCGCTTAGCTTCAACACCTTCTCGATCTGTTCCGGCAACGCTTCGAGTGCTTCGATGATGCGCGAGCCTTGCGAGGTGGACAAAAATCGGATGCGCCCGAGGAGCAGGCCGATGAGCGCTAGGATCACGACCTGCGAAGTGAATGACTTGGTCGCGGCCACGCCGATCTCCGGCCCCGCGTGCATGTAAACGCCGCCGTCGCTCTCTCGCGCGATGGTGCTGGCGACGTTGTTGCAAATGCCGAGCGTGCGAAAACCTTTGCGCCGGCTCTCGCGCAGCGC
>QHBL01000189.1:0-3643 GCA_003244125.1 Chthoniobacterales bacterium | reverse complement strand
TCGCCGACGAGCGCGGCGTGCAGGGCGGTGCCGCAACCGGTGAGAATAATGCGGCTGACATCACGCAGCTCCGCCGCGGTCATGTTCAATCCGCCGAGCTTGGAGGTGCACTCGTCGAGGTCCAGCCGGCCGCGCATGGCGTCGCGCACCGAGTTCGGCTGCTCGAAGATTTCCTTGAGCATGTAATGCGGGAAGTCGCCTTTGCTGACGTCTTCGGCGCCGAACTCGACTTTGCTGATCTGGTAATTGCCGACCTCGCCCGCGAGCGAGCTAATGTCGAAGGTGTCGCGCGAGACAGCGACGATATCGAAGTCATTGAGATAAACCGCGTCGCGGGTGTGCGCCACGATGGCCGCGACGTCGCTGGCGAGAAAGTTCTCGTCCCGCCCGACGCCGAGCACGAGCGGGCTGCCGCGCCGCGCACCGACGATGAAGTCTTTGATGTCCGAATGCACGAGAGCGATTCCATATGTGCCGATGACCTGCTTGAGCGCGGCGCGTGTCGCGTTAATCAGGCGGGCCTTGGAATCGGCGCCATCGAGCTGCTGGTAAATGCTGCCGATGAGATGCGCGAGCACTTCGGTGTCGGTATCGGACTGAAAAGTGTGGCCGCCTTCGCGTTTGAGCTGCTCGCGCAAGACGGCGTAGTTCTCAATCACGCCATTGTGAACGAGCGCGATCTTGCCGCTTTGGTCGAAATGCGGGTGCGCATTTTCGTCCGTGACTTTGCCGTGCGTAGCCCAGCGCGTGTGACTGATGCCGTAATGGCCGGCCGGCGGCCGTTGCGTCATGAGGCTGGCGAGATCCGCTATGCGTCCGGCGCATTTGCGCGTTTCGAGGCTGGCGCCATTAACGATGGCGACGCCGGCCGAGTCGTAGCCGCGGTACTCAAGCCGCCGCAAGCCATCGAGCAAGATGGGTGCAGCTTCCGAACGGCCGACGTATCCTACAATTCCGCACATATTTTGGCTCAGATTATAGCATAAGAGCAGCCATCATTTCGATGACTCGACAGGATTCACCCGATTAAAGGATTAATCGGCAACTCAGTTAATCCTGTAAATCCCGTTAATCCTGTCTAGGAATAGAGATCACGATGCAAGCGCCTGCGCTCCCACCCGGCACTACGCAACGCACGCTCGCCATCATCATGGGCGGCGGCGCCGGGACGCGGCTCTTCCCATTGACCAAAGACCGCGCCAAACCGGCCGTGCCACTCGGCGGCAAGTATCGGCTCGTCGATATTCCCATTAGCAATTGTCTCAACTCCGGCCTGCGCTCGATCTACGTGCTCACGCAGTTCAACTCCATGTCGCTCCATCGCCACATCCAGGCGAGCTACAAGTTCGATAATTTCTCCCGCAGCTTCGTCGAGATTCTCGCCGCCCAGCAAACGCCCGAGACCGCGCGCTGGTATCAGGGCACGGCCGACGCGGTGCGACAAAACATGCGCTATTTCCTCGAGCGCCCCTTCGAGTTCTACCTCATCCTCAGCGGCGATCAGCTATACCGGATGGATTTCCGTGTGCTCCTGCATCAACACATTCGCTCGGGCGCTGAGATCACCCTCGCGACCAAACCGGTGCGGCGCGAGCACGCGAGCGACTTCGGCATCATGCTCAGCGGCGAAGACCGGCGCATTACGCGCTTCGTCGAAAAGCCGAAAGATGCGGCGTTGCTCGACGAGCTCAAGATGAGCACCGAGCTGCTCGAGAGCATTCATCGAAAAGCGGACGAGGAATTATTCCAGGCCTCGATGGGCATCTATATCTTCAACCGCGACGTGCTCGTGCAATGTCTCGAAAACGACCTCGTCGATTTCGGCAAACACATCATTCCCGCCGCGATCGAGAAGCGCAACGTCAGCGCGTTTATTTTCGACGGCTACTGGGAGGACATCGGCACCATCCGCGCCTTTTACGAGGCGAATCTCGATCTCACCGACATCGTGCCGGAATACAGTTTCTTCGATTCGAACGCGCCGGTTTACACGCATCCGCGCTTTTTGCCCGGGAGCAAAATCAACGGCGCGGCGCTCCAAAAATCCATCATCTCCGACGGCTGCATCATCTCGGATGCGCATCTCGACCGCTGCGTTGTCGGCATCCGCAGCATCATCAATAGCGGCGCGACCATTCGCAACAGCGTCGTCATGGGCGCGGATTATTACGAGCCGGAGAGCGGCGGGAAAATCCCGATCGGCGTGGGAAAAAACTGCGTGATCGACCGCGCCATCATCGACAAGAACGCGCGCATCGCCGATGGCGCGGTGATTACACCGGAGGGTAAACCGGATGATTTGGACGCGGGAAATTATTACATCCGCGACGGCATCGTAGTGATACCGAAAGATGCGACCATTCCGCCAGGGTTCTGGATCTAGAGCGGAGGGACGAACTCTGTTTCGTCCCCAAACTGATGCGCGCCAGGGTTTGTGCGCAAATGAGAATATTGGGGACGAGACGGAGCTCGTCCCTCCAGTGACGGTCTACCGTCGCTCGTTCATTCCCGCGAACTGGCCTTCGGTCTCCCACTTCTCCTGTTTACTCCAGGGAAGCGAGGACTCGCGTTTGGCATCGGGATCATTGACCAGCGCCGGCGGCGTTTTCTCAGTCGCGCAGCCCGCGAAGAGCGCGCCGGTCACGAGCAAAAGCCCGGCGGAAATCGTGCGTTTAGGAATTCGACCCAGCATAGATGACAGTATCTCCCGGTTGCACCTGGACCCCACGCGCCAGGCTGGTGCCCATTACATCGCCGATGGATGTGGCCGGTTCAACTGACGAAATGCGGATTTTGCCGATGACGCTTCCCTCGCGCAAGACCAGCATCTCCGAGTTCGCTTCTACGCCATTACGGTTGCCGAGATTGAGAACCACGAAATTGTAAGCTGAATTGACCGCCAGCACGGTGCCGCGCAGCGACCCGCGATAATTCGGTTCGCGTTTTACTGCCACCTCAGGACCGCGCACGGCCGCAGTGCTCTGGAATTTTTCGCTCAACAACGTCTTCTCCCGCTCCGCGCTCTCAAGCTGCTTGCGCGCATCCTCCAGCTGCGCCTGCAACTCCGCCGCCGAGGGCGCGCCTGGGTTTGGATTGGCCGGCGTCTTCGCCAGCTCGTCAATGCGCTTCTGCAAATCCCCGATCTGCGCCTCGTTAGCCTGGAGTTTGCTCAGCAAATCCGATTTCTCCGTCTGCGTTTTGACCAGCTCCGCTTCCGCGCCGGCGACACGGCCGTCATTCTCGTTCAGCTTGGCGAGTTGCTCTTTCACCTTTTCCTCGCGCGTCTTCATCGCCTTGTCCGCGGCGGCGCGCTGCCGCTCGATCTCCTGCTTTTGTGCGACGGCGGAGTTCACGTCGTTGCGCATGGTCTTGACTTTGCTCGCGTTCAGCACGCCGAGCAGGCCGGAGGCGAGCAGCATGCAAAGGGCGAGGCCGAGGAGAGTCTTAGGAGAGTTCACGGTGGGGAGGTCATTTGTATAGGAAAGGAGCGGTGCAATTCAATACGGAATTTCGGGCTGCTCCTTGCGCCATTCGGGCCAAGCACCTATAGAGTCTCCATGGGCCAGCAACTCCGCGTCCGGGCCAAGCGTAAACGCCGCCAGGCTTACCTCGAACGGCGCAAAGCCAAACGCAAAGCTCCACG
>QHBL01000379.1 GCA_003244125.1 Chthoniobacterales bacterium | reverse complement strand
GAATCGAAGGGATCGGCAAAGTAGTTCACGTAACCGACGCGGTCGTCACTTTCCGGCGTGAGAATGAGGTTGGAGTTTGGCGTGACGAGCTGGCCGTTGTGCTGCATGTCGAAGTTCTCGCCCAGCACGACGCGATCGCGATACTTGTCGAGCGCCTGCCGGAAGACGGGATCGCCTTCATTGGGAGGACTGAAAATGAGGTCGAACATGACCAGCCGCGCGCCCGCCGCAAACATGCGATCAAGAAACAGCGCCCAGACTTCGCGTGACCACGGATAGGCGCGTGCCGTCATCAGCTCGAGGGCGCGATTCCCGGCGATTTCCTCCTGGCCAATTGCGTCGAGCTGAAGTGACTGCTGGTCAATACCGAGAAAAACGAAGTCGTCGCGCGTCGCGGTTTTCCTGCCCTCGAAGCGAAGGAAATCTTCGAAGCGCTGTTCGCCACGCCACGGCGCGGAGATGAACGGCACCTCCCAATAGAAATGGCCGGCGAGGACGACTGCCGCCCAGAACGCGCAGATAAGCGCGAAGGTGAAACGGCGATGCCGCGCGATCCAGTTCACGCGCGCAATTTTAGGAAACTTGCGAGGGTCCGGCCAATCTTAATATGACCGCCGCTTCCTTCGCGCACAGAATAGGGCGTGGATAACGAGATGCTATCCCGAGCTGCCGGGGCGAGCTGACGGAGATGGCGCTCGCTTTCGGACGTTCCTGGCAATGCCCGCGCTGCGGCGGACGCGCCATCACGGTGGAGATGTTGCGCCGAACCTTCACCCCCGATTCCATCAATCCACTTTGGCTGCATACGATTTCGAACGAAGGCCAGCCGGGCCGCCCCTGCCCGCTCTGCTCGCGACCGATGTTGACGTACTGTTTGCCGAACCGGACTTGGCCCCGATCGATGTTTGTAAAACGTGTCACCTTGTCTGGTTCGATCGCGGTGAGATGGAGAACCTCACTCCGCGTCCGCCGAAAACTGAGCCGGTTCCGGTTTCAGCAGAACAACGCCAGGCCGCGGCGATCGCGAAAGTCAAAGCGATGGCGGAAGAGGCGTGAGTGCAAGATTATGGCCGGAGGTGGAGGACGATCGGCAGAGTTCTGGATTTGGGCGGGCGGACCTGGCCTTAGCCGGCGAGGCGGCGGCGTTAGCTTTCAAGAGCGATCACCGCGATCGCGTGATGGGGCGTATGACTCAGGCTGATCCAGACAGCGCGAAAGAACAAACACAGTTCAAACGATTTGTCGAGTTTACCAAGAAGGTTATTTCGGTTCCGCGCGCGGAGATTGAGGAGCGCGAAACCGAATACAAAGCCGAGCGCAACAAGGTTAAGCGGCACCGGCGCTGAATTGTTTTGAATCTCGGTACTTCTGCGGCGCTCGCCGAAGCATCGGCGTCTCCATTACGGTGCGGACGTGTTCGAGAAACAGGGTCGTGTCGGCAAAGTAATTTGGATACGCGCGGCGTAGCTGTTTCAGCGTTCCCACTTTTACGAGAACAACATCTAAATCCCCCTCGCTTTCGAGGTCGTCAGCTTGACGAGTAGCTTCTTCTAACTCGACCCTTTTGAAGTTCTTGATCTGTAGCTTGCGTTCCGAAACATCAAGTTGGAGCAAAGAATATATCGCATGATACGGATATTCTTCATCCGGGAGCTGCGAGAGGGTGGTGGCATAGAGTTCGAGTTGTTCTATGACGTGGAGCGTCCGAACATGATGCACGATTTCTTGCCGTAATTACGCATAGGTCGTGGGAGTATTCGACACCAACTCTGTTCCTTCGCGCCAAGCCATGTAAGTTCCCATCAAGGCAAAAACCGGAGCCAGTTTTCCTCTCCTTGGCTTGCCCAAGGAACGTGCCAATCGTTTCGACCGCAGTCGCCCCAAGCATGTTGCAGGGGAGAGCGAATCTGCATCTCAATCTTGAGGTCGTTGTAAGGCGGGTGCGCCAAGTATGTTAATACCGCTGCAGCGCCTGGCTAGATAGCTCAGTGGCGTTCTCCCACTGACAATGCAGCTCTCAAAGCTGCCTCACGTGCGGCTGCTGCCTCTGCGTCGGAAAAATAGACCTTCTTCGTTGCGGGATTATACACCAGGTGGGCTCCACTCTCCACAAAGTGACCCAGTGCTATCGTGTCTTCGGCGGCTTGCGCGTGGCGACGTCCCGCCTCGTACTCCGCGTCATACTGTGCCTTCGCCTGTTTCCGCTGTGCCTCTGCTTGAGCTTCGTACTCGCGACGTTGTGTCTGTGCGACCGCTTGCAACCATGCTTGCGCCTTCTGCGGATCGTCATGGTAACGGTTGCGGACATCTTCGAGTAGTTCCGCGAAGGGGATGGTGGCCACCCCTACTGATGCATCACGGTGATCGTTGCTGGCGTGGAAGTGACCACCGCTTTTTCGTAACGCTCGCCTCGCAAAGTGTCGATATTCTGTGGCTGCGGTTCCTGCGCTCGGGCGAGTGCGGCCACGACAAGTGCGAGAATGAGGAACCGTGGTTTCACAAATTTGGATGGGGTCACTCTGGGGTTGCATTGATTTCTCGGA
>QHBL01000116.1 GCA_003244125.1 Chthoniobacterales bacterium | reverse complement strand
TCCGATCGCTTCACCGAATCGGCCGAGGTCGAGGAGACGACGGTAACGCGCGGCTTGATCGAGCGCACCCTCGGCGGATTCACCGAAGGATTCAAAGTGATCAACCGCATTCCGCTGGGCGGTTACGGACTCGGCCTCGGCACCAACGTCGGTTCACGTGCGCTGGTCGGTCGCGTCACCTTTTTGCTCGCGGAAAATGAGTGGTCGCGCGTCCTGCTGGAGAGCGGCCCGGTGCTTGGCCTCGCATTTTTGATCTGGCGCACTCTGCTCGTCGGCCACATCGGCTGGCTTTCTTTGCGCGCGCTCGGCCGCGCGGAGATTCTGCCGCTGCTTCTTTTCAGCGCGGGCTTTGTCGTTCTTCTCAATGGCCAGCTCGGCCAGCCCACCAGCCTCGGGTTCGCCATTGTTCTCAATGGCTTGTGCCTCGCATCTGTCCGGCCGCGCGAGACAATTGCGCCGCCGATCGTTCCCACTGCCGCGCCGCGCATTGCCCGAAGCCGCTCGCCTTATGCGGAGCGTTTGCACGGCGCTGGGCCCGCTCCCCACACGAATGGTTCTGTTGATCGGTAACTACGCGCCCGACCAGCAGCAAAGCATGCAGCGCTTCAGTAAAATGATGTTGCGCGAGCTGCGCGCCCTCGGCGTCGCCGCGCGACTGGTGCAGCCGGCGCCATGGCTCACACGAATCTGGCGTTTTCCCTTCGCGAAAAAGTGGGCCGGTTACTTTGATAAATTCATTCTTTTCCCTTTGCGCATCCGGTTCCGTAAATGGCCGAACGTCAATCTCGTTCACATCTGCGATCATTCGAACGCCGTTTACGCACCGCATTTTCGCGACACGCCGGTCGTCGTCACCTGCCACGATCTTCTCGCCGTCCGCGGCGCGCTGGGCGAGGCGACTGATTGCCCGGCCTCGCTCACCGGCAAATTCTTGCAGCGCTGGATCCTGAGCGGACTTCGCCGCGCTTCAGCGGTCGCCTGCGTTTCCAACGCCACCGCAGCTGATGCAAAACGTTCGCTCGCTGACGAAAAGAACGCGCCCCGCATCACCGTCATCGAAAACGGATTGAACTACGACTACCGGCCGCTGCCAGAGGGCGAGGTGACAACGCGTCTTGCCCCGTTACAACGTTTGAAACTCGACCGCCCATTCGTGCTCCACGTCGGCTCAAATCTGCGCCGGAAAAATCGCGTCGGCGTTCTCCGCATTTTTGCGCGGACGAAAGAGGACTGGAACGCGCAGCTCGTCTTTGCCGGTGACGCCATTGCGGCAGAACTGAGTGCGGAAGTGCGCAGGCTTGGTCTAACGGGTCGCATCGCTCAAATCGTCGCGCCCGAGAGCGAGCTCCTCGAGGCGCTCTACAATCGCGCCCACGCTCTGCTTTTTCCCTCGCGTTTCGAAGGCTTCGGCTGGCCCATCGCCGAAGCGCAGGCTTGCGGCTGCCCCGTCTCGACCAGCAAAGCGCCGCCAATGTCCGAGGTCGCCGGCGACGCCGCGCTTCTCCGCGATGTGGAAGACGAAATGGGCTTTGCCGAAGATTTGCTGCGCCTGCGTGATCCTGCGCTGCGGACAAAGCTACGCGCGCTCGGATTCCAAAACGCGGAACGTTTCAATGCGCGCAGAATGGCGGAGCGTTACCTCGCGCTTTATCGCGAACTCGGAGCCGCGGCATGAAACAACTCCTCATGTTCGTCGCCATGCTGCTCCCGTGGAACCTGCGTCGCACATTTCTCGAGCGGCAATTCGGTTTTCAGATTCACCCCACCGCCCGCATCGGCCTCGCCTGGATTTTTCCCTCGCGACTCATCATGGAAGAAGGCAGCAGCATCGGCGATCTCACCGTCGCTAAGAACCTCGACCTGCTGCATCTCAAGACCGGCGCCACCATCGGCCGCGGCAATTGGATCACCGGTTTTCCGCTGGGCGACTCACCGCATTTTGCCGGCGAAACCGACCGCCGGCCCGAGCTCATCCTCGGCGAGCACTCGGCCATCACCAACCGTCATCTCCTCGATTGCACCAGCTCCATTTCCATCGGCGCATTCACCACCGTCGCAGGATTCGCTTCGCAATTCATTTCGCATTCCATCGACATCAAGCTTAACCGGCAGGCGTCACGGCCAATCAGCATTGGCTCCTACTGTTTCGTCGGAACCAATTGCGTGGTCCTTGGCGGCGCGGCGCTGCCCGATTACTGTGTGCTCGGCGCCAAATCGCTGCTCAACAAAACGCTGACGCAAACGCATCGCCTCTACGGCGGCGTGCCCGCGCGCGAGCTGCAAACGCTCGCGCCCGACTGCGGTTACTTCACCCGCAGCGAAGGCTTCGTCGTTTAGTTTGAAGATTCTCCAGACAGTCCAGACGCTGAATCCGGAGACCGGCGGCGTCGCGCGCGCCGTCACTTCGCTCAGCATCGCGATGCAGAAACGCGGCGCGCAAATCACTGTTATGACGCAGGATGATCCGGTCGCGTCCTGGCTGCGCGATTTGCCATTCTGCGTGCGCGCCGCGTTTCTGCATCGCGATGCTG
>QHBL01000383.1:12518-16099 GCA_003244125.1 Chthoniobacterales bacterium | reverse complement strand
ATCCGCAACACGATTTTACCGCGCGTGTGATGAGTGGCAGCCTCTTGCTGTGCCACGATTGCTTCGCTTAAGGGTAGGATTGTAGCGACGACTGGCTTTATTTTTCCAGCCTCGATAAGCTGCGCGATCTCGCTTAGATCATCCGCATCTGGATGAACAGAGATGGCAACGCCGCGGATGCCGCGCTTCGCCAGCTCCGCTTCATCGGGGCGCGCGACTAACGACATGATGATCCCGCCTTTCTTTACCACCGCGTAGGAGCGAGCGAGTGTATCCTTGCCGATGGGATCGAGAACAGCGTCGACGTTGTTGGCGGCCTGCTCGAACTTCGTCGAAGTATAGTCGATCGCGACATCGGCCCCGAGTTGTTTCAGCAGGTTCTGGTTGGCGGTCGAGGCTGTGGCGATGACGTGCGCGCCGCGCGCCTTCGCGATTTACAAAGCGAAGCTGCCGACGCCACCCGAGCCGCCGTGGATAAGAATTGTTTGCCCGGTGTGGAGCTGCGCCACATCAACTAATGCCTGCGAGGCCGTTAGGGCTCCCATCGGCACGGCGGCGGCTTGGGCAAAGCTGAGCGATCTGGGCTTCGCCGCTACTTCGCCTTCGGAAACCGTGACGTATTCGGCCCAGCCTCCACCGAAAGTAGGATAGCCGTAAACTGCGTCACCAACCTTGAGCTTTGTGATATTCGCGCCCGTTTTCTCCACGATACCGGAGATGTCGTAACCGGGAATCAGCGGCAAATGTGTTCCGAACTCGCGCGCATATTTTCCGCTCAGTGTCAGCGGATCGGCGGGATTAACGCTGTTGGCAATGACGCGCACCAGCGCCTGCTTATCGTTTGGTTCGGGTCGCGGCAACTCCTCCACCTTCAGCACCTCAGGATCGCCATACTCGTGAGCGACGACGGCTCTCATCACAGACCTCTCCCCTGCCTGGGCCACGCAACTGAATACCAGAATAGATAAGACTAAGTTTCGCTGCGTTAGTGACATGGTTGTAGGTCGAATGTGGTAATACTACCGCGGCAATCGCTGACGCAATTTAAGAAATGGCCGTTCGATTGCGAGGAAGAGCGCCAGGCCGCCGATGTAGATGCAGGCAACGATGGCATACCAAAGTAAATCGCCAGAATGGCGAAGTACGAGGGCATGATGCGGAAAGCTCTGCGGACGAGAAACCGACCTACCTTGATACTCTGATCACGTGCCAGGTAGCCAAGTAGCTGGCCGCCGATTAAATAGCCACTTAGAACGAAGAAGAGATCAACGCCAATCCAGCCGAACCGGTCCTATCTACCTGGCAGGGTGAAGCCGAAAATGCCGGCGTGGTAAATGACTACGACAATAATGGCGAGCGCGCGGAGCAGATCCAGGGCAGGCTGACGCGCGCGATGAGCAAAGCGGGGATCGATCGCGCTTTCCGTCGCAGCATCGTGCACGGCCGGAAAAATATCAGGTCCGGTGTGGCAATGGAATGGCGAGGGCGGATGCGGGCATGACCAGCACGGCCGCTCAGCCCACCCTAAGCTATCCTGTGACTATTGGTGGACTCTAGGGGCCGTTGCCGGAGGCGGCATCGGCAGCGTGGGCAAGCTGCGTCATGAAATTGAAGAAGGCCTGGCTTTGACCCATGAACAAACCGGAGCTGGCAAGGAAGTTCAAGGCTGCCAAGGCGCCAGCTTGTTGCTTCGATGATGGCCGAATGACCGAGCAATCCGGCAGGCTCTCACTGATGAAATCGCACGGCTCCGGCATGATGAGGTTCTTTTGCCGTAGTTCGTCGCCGTTGAACTTCTCCATGTTAGGAAAAGTAAGGTCGTCGACGGTGACAGCTGGTGCATTACCGGCCTTGTCGTGCCAGATGGCGAAGTGGTTTACTTCAGCGCCACCAATGCCGAACATGATCTTGAGGACGGTGCGATCGGTCACGAGCTGACCCAGGGCCGAGTAAAGACTGGAGCCGCCTTGTTCGATCGTCGGGAAATGGAACGCGGCCGTATTAGCGATAGCCTGGATTTGTTTCGAACCAGCTGGGAAATCGTGAAAGGGAATCGATGGACGATTAACGATGCGAATGAATTGCGGGAAGGTGTCGCCGAAGTCCGGGTTCTCGTGGCTGCGGTAACGAATCCACCAGCTGGTATCGACCGTGAGACGTCTTAAGTTAGTCAAGCGACCGACCTGTCTTGCGCCGGTAGCCTGGCTGCTGGGTAGCGTGCGGAAGGCGTCGAGATTGACTGGTGTCCCGCCCACGGCCGACAGGTAGGCGTTCAGAAAAGCGGCATGGCTAGCTTCATCATCGGTGTTGTCGATGATGTATTGGTTCATGTCCTCATCGAGCACGGCTAGCGCTTCGGCATAGGCAGGGTTATTGACCGCCAGCTCGGTGTATTGTTGCCAGAGATCGGTCTCGATGATTTCGGCGGCGGCGGCAAAACGCAGAATAGCGATGTCGCCACTATCCGGGTGGCCGAGGGCAGAGGTAGTTTGCGCGGCGGCGCGACGCGCGCCCGTGAGCATGCCGGCCACGGGAGTGAGAAGCGCCGCGCCAACTCCGAGACTGCGGATGAAAGAGCGCCGTGCGAGTTGATGCGACGGCGAAAAGATGCTGTGACTACTCGCGATGTTTTGATCGACATCTGAGGCTGGGCGACCTGCGTTGTTCATAATTGTTACCTCGTGGGTTAATGATTGCTTTCGAGAGTACGATGATTGAGCCGAAACAAGCCGCCGGCGAGCCGGCATTAGTAACAGAGTTGTTACCTGGCTGTTACTTTTGAACTCCGCTGCTGAAGCAGATGAGTGAAGAATCAACCAGGATGAAGTGCGCCGCAGATTGAGTCAGGCTGAAGCGTTGATGGTCTGATGCCGGATGTCCTCCGCGGCCGCGGCGTAGACCGCATCCTCGGCGATATTGGTGGCGTGGTCGCCCACCCGCTCGAGATGACGGGCGATGAACATCAGGTTCAAGTAGCCACGAAGTTGCTCCGGGTCGCGCGCCATCTGTTCGATGAGCTGACTACCTACTTGCGCGTTCAATTTGTCCAGAACATCATCGCGCGGGACGACAGCGCGGGCAGCTTGTTCGTCTTCGCGAACGTAGGCATCGACACTGTCGCGGAACATGGCCATGGCATGCTCCTGCATCGGCGCAATGAGAAGCACTTCGGGCAATGCCGGGTGCTTGTTTAGCTTGCGGGCATTGCGCGCGATGTTCGTGGCCTGGTCAGCCATCCGCTCCAGATTCGAGCTGAGCTTCATGGCGGAGACAACGCGGCGCAGATCGGACGCGACCGGCTGGAAGCGCAACAAGATCTCGACGCCATCCTTGTCGATGTGTTTCTCCAGCTCATCGATGCTCTCGTCGTCCGCGATGGCGAGCGCGCAAAGCTCATCATTGCGTTCCATCAAACCTTTGAGCGCGCGCTCCAGACTGCGTTGCGTCTGGCTCGCCATCATCATCACGTTATCGCGCAAAGTTTCGAGCGCGTGCTCGAAGCTGCCGAGCGTGTGTTTCGTCTCCTCGATCATTCGCGAACCTACAATGCGCCAGGTCGCGCCATGCATTCAAACGCCGAA
>QHBL01000383.1:0-12493 GCA_003244125.1 Chthoniobacterales bacterium | reverse complement strand
AAAATGAAGAAACTCGTTTACCTCATCCGCCACGGTGAGGCCGATTGGCCTGACTGGACCAAACCGGACGATGAGCGGCCGCTCACGAAAAAGGGCAAAGCGGAAGTGAAACGCGTGGCGAAATTCCTCAGGCGCGCCGGCGCGGAACCGCTGCTTATTTTCGCCAGTCCTCTGGCACGCGCGAAGCAAACCGCAAAAATCATCGCGAACGAGCTGTGTCTCGAGCTCGGGATCGAGGAATCGCTCGGCAAAGGGTTCGATGCCGCGAAATTCAAGCGCGTCGTCGACGAGCACGATGTGAAGGAAATGATGCTGGTCGGCCACGAGCCGGATTTCACGAGCCTCATTCACGCACTTACCGGAGGCAATGTCGCCCTCTCTAAATGTGGCCTCGCATTAATTGAACTCGAGGATTCTGGCGCGAAGGGAACGCTGCGCTGGCTTTTTCCACCGCGCCTGGCCAAGCGCAGCTGAGCTAAAGCAACTGTTCGGCCAGCGAAGGCTTCTCCTTTCGGCCCCAATTGCCGAGCCATTCCCGAACGTGCGCGCCAAAATCGCGCGGACGTTCGGCAAAGAAATGTTCTGCCAGATCAAGCGCCTTGCACCGCAAATCCTCTTCGCTCGTCTCGACTACACCCCCCAGCTCCTCGGCCTGTCTTTGCCACGTTGCTTTTCCCGCGCCGGTAAGCAGCCTGGCCCGGAGAAAGCTCAGGTCATGCGCATGGCCCAACAAAGTGCCCATCACATCCAGCTCATGACAAAGATTCTTCAGCACGACGGGATTGACCGGCTGCACAATGCGCAACTGATTAGCAGAGCATCTTCGCCCGGCTGCGCAGCTCGTGGAAACATTCCGCCGTCCTCCTCGCTTGCACGTGAGCAAGCGTCCGGCGCGCCCGTTTGTAACTACGCTGCACCGAACGGCCGCACTCTTCAGAGCCAAACCCAGACAAAGGCCAGCGCTCCACCGCCGCATGCGACTTCTCTAAAAGCGGGACTACTTCTCTTCTCTCTGCCATTCGGTAAATGCCGCAATGAAGCTCTGAAGCTCCATCATCAGCATCGCCTCAACTTCCTGGTAGCGCCCGCCGAGACGTTCGAGCTCTCGCACGGTTTGCAACCGCACCTCCGCATCCCGGATTTCGGAAATAAACCGGCCCGCCTTCCGCAGCGCGCAATTTTGTTCGCGGAAGAACGCGGCATCCAATCTCGTGCACGCCAGTCGCAAGGCGGCTCGCGCTCTCTTCAAACATTTGCGCGTCTCATGCACCGGAGTGCTTCCGGATGTGTCGGCGCCATCGGCGATGGCCAGCGCCTGTTCGATCTGTTTGCGGCAAATACGTTGCAGGTTTCTGCTGAGCGATTGGCCGCGTCGTAATTCGTAGCTCATCTATTCCCTGGCCAGTCTCACGTTACTATAACGTTTTTTCCCAGTCACTTCACGCCCAAACCATGGCGGTGGTTTGAAATTGCGGCAGCTCGCCTCGTTCGCAAACTCCCCTTCGGCCACGATGATCCCATCATTACTCCCGCGATAAAGGTCGATTTCAACCACGTGATTTCGCCAGCGCATCTCATAGCGCGTCTTGCGCAGACGTCGGACCGCAATTGTAATATAATCAAGCGGCCAAAGCGCCTGATGGACGGATTGTGGATATACTCGCAAATCACGCCGCATCTGCCAGGTATTAATCAAATCGCCCGCGATGTAGAGCGTCTCGTAATCGTGCTCGCGCAGGAAATCGAGCAGCTCGTCCGCGGCAGTGGGCCTGGTGCTCTCGTTTGCGCCTTCCGCTCCCGCGCGATCTGGTTGCATCGCAGGCGAATCGCCCATAGCTCAAGTAATCTGCTAACGACTCTCTGGTTCATAGTTTGCTCCGAAGCCTAAAACAGCGATGTGTCGATTACGTCACGGCGACGTCACATTCCGGTGAAGTTTCCCGCGCTCCCGCGACCGGCGCTCTAGAGCAGATAAGTCTGAATGGACGCAGCCGCATTCACCAATGGCCACAGCGCCATCGCCGCCAAAATCGCGAATATCAACAGCTCAAGGATCAGAAACCGGCTGTGTTCGCCACGCAGGTACCGTTGACTGATTGATCGAAACGAGGGATGCCGACGATACCACACCGACCCGTTCGAGATCGGGCGAAGAACAGTTCTGACGTAAGGAGCTGTCATACGAGCATGAGGCAATCACGCTCGCACTCGCGTGTCATGTGAACACGGCGTGACATTCGCGTGACAGTGAGATGGCGCCGGGGCTGCGGGCGATTTCGTTAACGCTGCATCAGACCGTGAAGGCGTTTTTCAAATGGCGAATGTCTTCGGCCTCGGCTGCATAAACGGCATCCTCACCGATGTTCTTGGCGTGATCGCCGACGCGTTCGAGATAGCGCGCGATGAAGAGCAGGTGCAGATAATCTTCGATCCCGTCTGGATTCTTGCTCATGCTGCCGGTGAGATCCCTGGCGATGTGGCGGTTCATTTCATCGATTTCACGGTCGCGCGGGCGCAGCGTTCGGGCGAGGGCGACGTCGGCGTCAGCGTAGGCTCGCACGCTGTCACGGAATAATGTGATCGTCTCGACAAACATCGGCCCGAGCGCGATGGCATCGTCGAGCCCCGGTCCCATGGCAAGAGTGCGGGCGCGCTCCGCGATCTTGACCGCCTGGTCTGCGATGCGCTCGAGATTGCTGCTCACTTTCATCGCGGAAACGACCTGCCGCAGGTCTGACGCCACCGGCTGGTAACGCAGCAAAATATTGATCCCATCAGCGTCGACCTTCTTTTCCAAGGCGTCGATCTCTTCTTCGTCCGCGATAGTGACCGCGCACATATTAGCGTCGCGATCGAGCAAACAACGCATGGCGTTTTGCAGGTTACGATCAGTCAGGCTGGCCATCATTAAAACGTCGGCCCGGAGCGAATCGAGCGCGGCGTCGAACTCCTGCAGGATGTGTCGCGGCAAAAGCATCTCCTCTTAGCCGAAGCGGCCGGTGATGTAATCCTCGGTTTTCTTCTCTTTGGGGTTGCTGAAGAGCCGCTCGGTTTGGTCGAACTCGATCAGCTGGCCCATGTAGAAGAAGGCAGTGCGATCGGAGCAACGTCCGGCCTGTTGCATATTGTGCGTGACGATGATGATGGTGTAGTCGACGCAGAGCTCCCGGATGAGCTCTTCGATTTTCATCGTCGCGAGCGGATCGAGCGCGGAGGCTGGCTCATCCATTAACACGACTTCGGGCTCGACTGCGATGGCGCGTGCGATGCAGAGGCGCTGTTGCTGCCCGCCAGAAAGGCTCATCCCCGGTTTGCCCAGGTCGTCCTTCACTTCATCCCAAAGCGCTGACATGCGCAGCGATTTTTCCAGGCGTTCATTCAGGATTTGGCGTTTGCGCACGCCGTTGAGCCGTAGGCCGACCAGCACGTTGTCGGCGATGGACATGGTCGGGAATGGATTGGATTTCTGGAAGATCATCCCAATGCGTCGCCGGATGATGGTGGGATCAACGCCGGGACCATACAGATTTTCGCCGTCGAACAGGACTTCACCTTCGATGCGGGTGCGAGGCACCAGCTCGTGCATCCGGTTCAAGCAACGGAGAAAGGTCGATTTGCCACAGCCGCTCGGACCGATGATGGCGGTCACCATTCTTTCGGGAATGTCGATGGTCACATTCTTGATGGCCTGCTTCTCGCCGTACCAAAGCGAGAGCTGCTTGATCTTGAATGCAGGAGCTGCTTGCGGCAGCAGCGTTTCGGGCGGCTCCGGGATCCGACTTTGAGAGATGCGCGGAGCAGAATCCATTGTCGTGTTCGGGAGGGAGGCGGGATTAATCATAAGATAGGGACAGCGCGATCGCGCGTGAGAAAACGCACCAGCGCGTTGAGCACGAAGATCATCGTGACGAGCACGAGCGCGCCAGCCCAGGCCTGCCGATGCCAGTCATCGTAGGGCGAGATGGCATAGGTGAAAATTTGCAGCGGCAGGGCGGCAATGGGCTCGTGGAGGTTGTGGTTCCAAAAGCGATTGCCGAACGCGGTGAAGAGGAGAGGCGCAGTCTCGCCCGCCACTCTAGCGAGCGCGAGCAGGATGCCCGTGACGATGCCTTTCAAAGCGGTCTTCATCACGATGTGGACAATCGTTTTCCAGCGGCTGATGCCGAGGGCTAGGGCCGCTTCGCGATAGCCGCCCGGCACGAGCAAGAGCACTTCCTCGGTCGTGCGCATGATGAGTGGAATCATCATTAAACCGAGGGCGAGTCCGCCAGCCAGAGCGGAAAAGCTTTTGAAACGGAGGACCACCAGTCCGTAAACGACCACGCCCCAGATGATCGACGGCACGCCATTGAGCACGTCGGCGACGAAGCGCAGCAGTGAGTTCGTGCGCGCGCCACCGTATTCTGCGAGATACACGCCGCCCAGCACACCGACCGGGACGCCGATCAGGGCAGCGAGGCCGAGTAACTCGCCCGAGCCGACAATGGCATTGACCATCCCGCCCCCTACTTCACCGACTGGCTTCGGCAGATTCGTGAAGAAAGCCCAGTTGATCGAGCCGATGCCACTGACGACGAGATGGTAAAAGACAAGAGCGAGTGGCGCGACCACCACCAGAGCAGCCACTGATGACGCAGTCGATGCCGCGCCGCTCTTGATCTTGCGCCAGGTATGTTGATCGCCGCGCATGTCACTGCACGACACGCGTGCTCATCGCATTGTTCGTCGTCTTGAGTAGCAGCTGTGCCAGCAGGTTTGCCAGAATGGTAATCCCAAACAGGACCAGCCCGATTTCGAAAAGCGCTTGCAGGTAGATGTCTGTCGTAGCTTCGGTGAACTCGTTGGCAATGACGCTGGCTAGGGTGTAGCCGGGCGCGAAGAGGGAGGCCCGGATTTGTGGCGTGTTTCCGATCACCATGGTGACGGCCATTGTCTCTCCGAGCGCGCGCCCCAGGCCAAGAATTGCCGCGCCGAACAAGCCGTTTTTAGCATAGCTCAGGACCGCGATGCGCGTCACTTCCCAGCGCGTGGCGCCGAGCGCGTAGGCGGCTTCGCGTTGCAGGTTAGGCACGCTGCGAAGTATCTCGCGCGAAACCGATGTAATGATCGGCAGGATCATGATGGCGATGATGATTCCGCCAGCGAGCATGCTTGTGCCATAGACGGGCCCACTAAAGAACGGCGTCCAGCCAAGTGTTTCTTTTAAGAAAGGAAACGGATAGCTACGCAGCCAGGGGATCATGACGAAGATGCCCCACAATCCCAGAATGACGCTCGGAATGACGGCTAACATTTCAATAAGTGAAACGAGCGGCTGCCGAATCCAGAGCGGGGCGAGCTCTGTCAGATAGATCGCAGTGGCGATGCTTAGCGGCACCGCGATAATCAATGCGATGAGCGACGAAACGGCCGTGCCGTAGATGAATGGGAGCGCGCCGAACTGCTCGGCCACGGGATCCCAGGTCGAGGTGGTGAGGAAATGAAAACCGAACTTGGTCATGGCGAGATGCGAGCCACGCGCGAGCTGCCAGCCAACGAGAAGCACGAGCGCGACCACGGCCAGCGCCATGGCGAGAGTAAGGTACTTGAAGAGCCTATCGCCGAAGCGCGATGGCGGCTTCATGTGCGCCGCCGCGGACGTGCGCTGCGCCAAGGGCATCGATGGGCTGACGGCAATCGGCATCGCGATCTACTTCCCCTCGCCGTTACATTTTGATCTCGTCGACGCGTTTCAAAACCCGATCACGCAACGTGTCCGGCAGCGGCGCGTAATCGAGCTGCTTCGCTATGTCTTCGCCCTTCGTCAAAGCCCATTTCAAGAACTCAACCAGCTTCTTCCCTTTGGCCGGATCTTTCTGCTGCTCATAAACCAGCAGCCAGGTCGCGCCCGCTATCGGATAGGAATCTTTGCCGGGTGCATTGGTGATAGAAAAACGGAAGTCATCTGGTATCTGCGCGGTAGCCATTGCGGCCGTGATCGACTCCAACGACGCTTTCACGAAATTACCTTCCGCATTCTTTACGTCGGCATACGGCATCTTGTTCTGGATGGCATAAATCAATTCCACATATCCAAGCGCGCCTTGCGTCTGCTTAATCTGACCAGCCACGCCTTCGTTGCCCTTGCCGCCAATTCCGGTAGGCCAGTTGACCGAAGTATTCGTTCCAACCTTCTGTTTCCATTCCGAACTAACCTTGCTCAGGTAGTCGGTCCATATGTAAGTAGTGCCGCTGCCATCGGAGCGATGCACCACGATGATTTCCTCATCGGGCAGCTTCACGCCGGGATTGGTGGCCGCTATCTTGGGATCGTTCCATTTTTTGATGTTGCCCAAAAAGATTACGGCAATGGTATCGGCATCAAATTTCAAAGCAGGATTGCCCGGCAGGTTATAGGCAACAACATCGGCGCCCGCGACGGTAGGAATGTGCAATAGCTTTCCTGGCGCCTTGGCCAGGTTATCATCACTCATCGGCCCGTCGGACGCGCCGAAATCTACTGTCTGCGCCGTGATTTGCTTCTGGCCGCCGCCCGAGCCAATCGACTGGTAGTTAAAACGGACGGAAGGATCGACCCTGGCGTACTCATCGAACCACTTGGAGTAAATGGGATAGGGGAATGTAGCGCCCGCGCCATTGATGGTCATTTGCGCCGAAGCACCAGTGGCGGTGACTATAAACAGTGCGGCTGAAAGGAAAGAGAGTTTCATATAAAAAAGAAGACCAGTTAAAAGATTACCTGCATCCGCAGCAGGATTTCGTTGAATTGATCGTCGCCAAGCTGCGGATGCGCCTGGCGGAAATCTGACCAGGTGTGCACGTAGTCGGCCATCACCTTCACGTTATCGCCGTGGATATAGTAGTTGAGACCGCCGGTGACTGATTCAGTGCCATCGTTGCCGAGCTGGCCCGGATTAAGATGCTCCCATTTAACAACAGCCTGAAGCTTCTTGGGCACGATGAAGTATCCGCCCAGCACATAGCATCCATTGGCTTCGAAGTCAGTGAACGCGCCATCGCGTGAACGCACCTTTTCGTCGAGATACTCACCGATTAAGTCGAATGGACCTATCTTGAGCGACGCATCGAAGCTATAGGCGTGCCGCTCATCCGGGCCAGGCAAACTGTAGGACGTAAGCGAGCCATCAGTGTTCACTTTAAGGTTGAGCGCAGGGGAGATGTTCGTGCCGGTCTCGTCGCGGCTGAAGAGATAGTCGGCGCCGAGCTTAAAGCTGGAATCCTGGCCCAGCACTTTGCCTTTCCACGGGAGTAGCTCAAGGCGCGTGACATACATGTATTCGTTGTTGTCGTTGGTATTCACATTGCGGCCGTTGCCGTTGAAGATGCCGGCGTAGTAAGTGACGAGATCCTTTTGATCAGCAAATACATCGGTCAGCGGCTTGCCCCAGATCATCACGCCAACCTGTCGCTCAGGTGTGAGCGCGCCGGTAGGAAGGCTGCGCTCGATGGTGTAAAGCTGCGTGTCGGGTGTGAGCTGTTCCAACCCGAAAGGCGCCTTCCACTGGCCGACTTTGATGTTGGCCTCGGGGATGGCGTGCCAGTTGATGAAAATGTCGGTGCCGGAGAACTCGGTGCGGGTGGAGTTGCTAACCGTAGCCGTTTTGCCGGTGGCGAGATCGACGCTTTTCAGCGCAGTTATTGCGGCATCGCTCTGCTCGAAATCGCCCTCGATCTTGAAATCGAACTGCTCGGCAAAATCGCCGGTCAGGCTGATGCGGGCGCGGCGCAGACGAAAGCGGTCCTTCAAAGCAGTCGCTCCGAAGCGACCTTCAAAGGCCGAAACGTCGCCGGTCTCATAGTTGGCTTGAACAAATCCGCCGAGGGTCAGTTTGATCTCCGGCCCGGCAGCATGCACATCCACAGGAGATGGTGGCGGCGCGGTGAAAACAGCTTTGTTCTCATTGCCGGCGACTGCCTTTTGCTCCGGCTGCGCCATGATCGGTGCGAACGGCTCGCGCCTTTGTTTCAGGGCGCGCAATTCCGTTTCCAGCTCGGCGTTGCGCTGCTGCAATTGACGCACGGCGGCTTCCAGCTTTTGCAGGCGCTGCGATTCTGACGCATCGGCAGGAGCAGCGGCGTGCGACTGCGCTGGAATGACGAGAAGGAGCGCGAGGGGTAATATGAAAAAGAGTGCGGGTTTAAACATTGGTTCTCCGTTGTGGGTTAAGGCGCCGCTGGAGCGACGCCGAGAAACTGAATGAGCTTTGTTACAGCCGCGTGGCGGCTTGGTTACAATCGCGTGAACTATGAGCGAGCGATCGGGAGCTGAACTTCGATGGTTGTGCCTTTGTCCAACTCGCTTTCGGCGCGAACTTCGCCGCCGTGCAACTCCGCGATATGTTTCACGATGGATAACCCCAACCCGGTGCTGCCCAGCGCGCGGCTGCGAGCTTTGTCCGCGCGATAGAAGCGTTCGAAAATGCGCGGCAGATCCGCTGGCGCAATGCCGGGACCTTCATCTGCGACTGCGAGCACGATCTGTTCGCCGCGCGCAGAAGCACTGATGATGATCTGGCCGCGCTCGGGCGAGTAGTTGACGGCGTTATCGAGCAGGTTATGCATGACCTGCTCCAGCCGGAATTCGTCCGCAGAAACCGGCGGCAGATTCTCTTGCACCTGAAGGTTCAGCCGAAGAGATTTGTGCGCGAGCCGTTTGTTCCAGTCGCGGGCGACATGCTGGAGAAACGCGATCAGATCCAATGGCCCGAGCTGCAATCTCGCCTCGTTCGCTTCTAACCGGGCAAGCGTGAGCAAATCCTCCACCACTCGGTTAAGCCGGTCGGAGTGCCGCTTCATTGTCGTGAAAATGTGGTCGGCTTCTTCGCGGCTGAGGTTCCCGTCATCCAGCAGCATCTCGAGATTGCCGCGGAAAATCGACAGGGGCGTGCGCAATTCGTGCGAAACATTGGCCACGAAATCGCGCCGTATTTGGTCGGTTTGTTTCAGTTGCGAGATGTCGTGAAAAATCGCGATGGCACCGGTGAGTTGCCCGGTTTCGTTTTTCATCGGCACCGAGGCGAGATGGAATGTCTTGTCCGAGCGCGTTAGTTCGACTGTGCGCGCCGTTTGTTCATCGAATACGGCGCGAAGATTCTCGGCGATATCCGCGTCGCGCGTGAGCTCCAGCAGTCGCTCGCCCGGTGCGACCGCGCGTCCGGCAAATAACTGTTCGAAAGCCGGATTGCAAAACCGAACGCGCTGTTCGGCATCGACGACGATGATGGCGTCTGTGAGCGCGGCAAAAATGCCGCGGCTTTCGCTGGTCGCTTGCGACAGCTGCTGCTCGAGCGCGCGCTCGCGCGTGAGCAAATCCTCCAATGCCACACCGATGCGCCAGGCGTGATGGTTTGCGCTAACGAGAACTGTTTTGGGCTGCTCGCCGCGGGCGATCTGCTTAACCAGCTGCTCCAGTTCCTGCCAGGGCGCGATCCATCGGCGACGAAATAGCCAGCCGGCGAGTAATAGCACGGCCCCGCCGACAATGATCCACCAGAGCATCAGCGTTCGCGCAAACGGTAGCCGAAACCGCGGATAGTCTCGATAGCGTCGCCGGCTTTGCCCAATTTTTCGCGCAGCCGGCGCACGTGGGTATCAACCGTGCGGGTATCGATTACGTTGTCGTAGCCCCAGACGTCTGTGAGCAATCGGTCGCGCTCCTGCACACGGCCGCGGCGTTGCACCAGCGTGCGGAGTAACTTGAACTCGAGGCTCGTTAGGTGGACCGGTTTGCCATTGACATGAACCTGGTGGCGCACGCCATCAATGGTGATCGGGCCGGCGACGAAGGACTGCGTTTTATCGGGAGCTTCGCCCCGGCGGAGAACGGCCCGGGCGCGCAAGACGACCTCGCGCGGTGAGAAAGGTTTGGTTACGTAATCGTCCGCGCCGAGTTCAAGGCCGACGATGCGATCTACTTCCTCGGCGCGCGCGGTCAGCATGAGCACAGGAATATGGCTGGTAAGGGAATCGCTCTTGAGAATCTTGCACACTTCGAGTCCCGGCATCTTGGGCAACATCAGGTCGAGAATGACAAGCGCGGGCAAGTCCTCGCGCGCGCGACGCAACCCCTCGGCGCCATCAGCGGCCGTCGTCACTTTGAATCCGCCGGCCCGGGTAAAGGCGCGGGTGAGCATTTCCACGACGTCCTCTTCGTCCTCGATGATGAGCACGGGTTTGTTCGAGGCCGGAGGCACGGCCTAATATCGAGCTTAGGCGGAGCCCGTTGGCAAGCTTTGCGGATTGAGGCCCCGCCATGACGGACCTACCAAGGCTGGGGCGGTTGCGAACTTACGAGATGGCGCTGGGCACGCTTTCAGGCTTGGGACCGGCCTTCTCGGCCAGAGCCTGAGTGAATTCCTGGAGGCTGGAGACGATTTGCGGCGCCTTGGTCAGGACGGTGGTGGCGAGTTTCTCGGCGTAATCAGGCCTGCGCTGTGACATTTCGGAAAGGGCCATCATGACGGCGAGGGCATTGTTGATGGAATGCTTCACTTCGCTGAATTTTGCTTGCAGCTGGGTGATCTCGCTGCGGGAGATGCTGGCGTCGTCAGTCATGGCGTTCCGATTTAAGTAGAGAAAAGCAAGCCTTGTGCTTGACTGGTAGGTTCTACATCCGTCGTCCTGGGAATGCCTGCGCAGATTATCAAAATCAGTGGTGCGCGCCAGCACAATCTCAAGAATCTCAATGTTGAGATTCCACGTGAGAAACTGGTGGTCATAACGGGCCTGAGTGGCTCGGGAAAATCATCACTCGCTTTCGATACCTTGTATGCCGAAGGCCAACGCCGCTACGTGGAGAGTCTTTCGGCTTATGCCCGGCAATTCCTCGACAAAATGGAAAAGCCGGATGTTGATTTCATCGAAGGCCTTTCGCCGGCGATCGCCATCGAGCAGCGTAGTGCGGGTGCGAATCCGCGCTCGACCATCGCGACCACGACGGAGATTTACGATTATCTGCGGGTGCTGTTTTCCGCGGTCGGGCAGCCGCATGATCCGGTGAGCGGGCGACCGCTGTTGCGACAAACGCCGCAGCAGATCGTGGACGAAATCCTGAGCTATCCGCCCGAGACGAAGATCATCGTGCTCGCGCCGCTGGTGGAGAATGAGCGTGGCGAATTCCGCGACGTGATCGAGAAATTGCGGCGAGAAGGTTTTGTCCGGGCGCGGATTGACGGGGAGATCATCGAGCTGGGAAGGCCGGAACCGATTCGATTAAGTAAGAACGAAAAGCATACGATCGAAGCAGTGGTTGATCGGCTCGTGATTCGCGATGGCGTGCGAGTGCGGCTGGCGGATTCGGTGGACACGGCGCTGAAGTGGGGAGGGAACCGCGAGGTGGTGTTGCGCGAGCGAGGCGATCTGCCGCCGAGGACGGACGGCAGCTACAACCCGGCAGCGGATCATCACACTCATTTTGTCATGTCGAGCGAAGCCGAGACATCTCTAATTACTTCGGCTTTGCGCAAGATAGGTTGTCGTCACACTGCGGCACGAATTGTTAAATCCCGCCGGTGAAGCGAGCCGGCCGGCGTAAGCGTGCTCTGGTAGAGATGAAATTCTTCCACGCGGAAAATGCCAGCGTCGAAATCGGGATGCTGTTTCAGGAACGACTTCATCATCGCTGCGGAAATCCCGCGGGGCCGCGCGATGGTGAAATGCGGCGTCCAGGCGCGTTCGTCGATGGGCAAACCGCAGGCCAGCGCGGCTTCGTTCACGCGTTTGTGCAGTTGGAACAAATGCGGATGCGCACGACCGACGCCGACCCACAGGATGTGCGGCACGCCGCGTCTCGAAAACATTCCCAGCCCCGCGATTGGAAGAAAGAATGCGCGAAATGAAATGGCGGCGAGTTTCTCTTTCAGCGCTTCGGCTGTGTCGTCGGGGACACTGGCGAAAAACGCGAGGGTGAGATGGATTTGTTCGATCGGTGAAAAACTCAGGCCGCGATAATGCGGATCGAGCGCGACAAGGCGCTGCGCGATTTCATCGGGCATATCGATGGCGATAAAGAGGCGTTGGGCGTTCACGGGATTCGTAGCGGCGCTCTGTGAGCGCCGTTCGTTGATGCGCGTTCCGCGGCCGAAGACGCGCCGCTACAATTGTTCGTTGTTGCGCTTTGTCGCTGCTTCAAGATGGCGGGTGAATCTGCGCGGTTCACGGCTGCGACTTTCCCATCCGGTTTGCAAACGATCGCCGCTGTCATCGGTCGATGTCGGGAGCAATTCATCCGCAACTTTCATCGCGTGACCGGTGAGATTCGGCGCAATTGCGTTTCCGGCGATGGCCAGACGCGCGGCAAACGTCAACGTGAGCGAGGGCTGACCGCGCCGGCAGGCGGCGATGATTTTGCGCGCGGCGCGCTCGGCGCCCATCGAGATGAGCGGCATCGCGTTTGAGAAAGAAAACCAGGCGAACTCGGCGTCGTGTTCACCCTTGAAATGCGCATTCAAATGCGAGCCGGTCCGCATCAGGC
>QHBL01000287.1 GCA_003244125.1 Chthoniobacterales bacterium | reverse complement strand
CTCCTAACACAACCATATGAAACGAACTATTCTATCATTGCTTTGCCTCGCCGGCTGCGCGCTCGGCGCGGCGGCGCAGGACACACCCTCGGCCGATAATACCGGCAAAAACCAACGGGATCGCTCGGGCGAAACGAAGACCTCCGGCGATCAATCCAACAGTTCCGAGGACGTCAAAACTACGGCCGCGATCCGTCGCGCCGTGGTGAAAGAGCATTCACTCTCCAGCATGGCTAAGAACGTCAAAATCATCACCGCCGATGGCGTGGTGACTTTGCGCGGGCCGGTCAAGAGCGATGCCGAGAAAACAAAGATTGCCGAGCTGGCTCAAGCGGCCGCTGGTAATGCGAAGATCGACAATCAGCTCGAAGTTAAGACTTCGAAATAACGAAGAAAAGGGAACAAACAACTATGGCAAAAACATCAGTATTCGGAATTGTTAAATCTCACTCACAAGCGGAACGAGTCGTCGAAGGCCTGCAGGACGCGGGCTTTCCAGCCTCAGAAATTTCAGTCTTGTTGCCGGATAGCGAAGGCAAACATGACATTGGCCACGTCAAAGCGACCAAGGCGCCTGAAGGTGCCACCACTGGCGCAACGGCGGGAGGCGTCACCGGCGGAGTCCTCGGTCTGCTCGCTGGGATAGGCGCTCTCGCCATTCCCGGCATCGGGCCGTTCATTGCTGCGGGCCCCATCATGGCGGCGCTCAGCGGCGCGGCCATCGGCGCGGGCACAGGCGGATTGGTAGGCGCCCTTGTAGGGATGGGAATTCCTGAGATCGAAGCCAAACAATACGAGAACAAGTTGAAGACGGGTAACTACTTCATCGCTGTTCACGCTGATGACGGCGACAGGAAAGATCGCGCGAAAGAGATCCTTAAGAACGCCGGCGCGGAAGACATCTCGAGTTCCTCGATGTCGAAAGCGCCCGCGGCTGACAAGGCGTAACTCAAGCCACTACTTAAAAACGCTCCGCGTCATTGGCGCGGAGCGTTTTTTCTGTACCCGACCCTGAGCTAATTACGGTGGCGCTGAAATGTAGAGGAAGTTCGCCAGTCGAGGCGCCAAGCGCAGCTAACGCACGGTGCCGCCGTGCGCGAGGCGACGTGCGATAGGCAAGTGTGACACGATCGCTCCTTACCTTCACCTTTCTCGCGCTCTGCATCTCCGCTCGCGCGGACGAGAACATCGCCAAAGCCCAGGCTCGCTTGCAAGCGGAGGGATTTTACCGCGGGAATCCGACCGGAAGCTTCGATAGCGAAACTGCGGCCGCCGTGACTCGCTATCAAATTCGTCACGGCCTCGCCATTACGGGAAAGCTCGACGCCGCGACTAGCAGGGAACTGGCAATCTTGGCGCCTGCATCTGAAGCACCCCCCAAGGTGCTCTCCGGCAATTGGCGGCGTTTACGAAGCGGTGAGATGGAGTTTGTGCAGCAAGCGGGTGCCAGCCATTCTACGAAAGCAAAACAAGTAGCCGCACCCACCGCAGCAGCGCCCTCCTTATCGGCCAACGCACCGGGATCGACTGCTCCCCCCGAGTCCTCCTCTGGTGCGCAAGAGACCGCTTCTTCGCAGGTGAACGCTGAAGACAACCTTTCCGAGGCGATGCGCAACTACGTGGCCGCATTCATTCTCGCCGGGCTCGACCCACACATCGGGTCCGAGCTGGAATTCTTCGCCCCGCAGGTGGACTACTTCGGCGCCCGCAACGTCTCTCGGGAACGGATCGAGCGAGATCTTGTCCGTTATGATCGGCAATGGCCCGAGCGCCGCTTCTGGCTTGATGGAGACATACAGGTCAAACGGCGAAGCGGTGCAGCAATCGAGTTCGTTTTCCCCCTTCGCTATGAGCTCCGGAACGGCTCCAAGCGAGCTTCCGGCAAAGTGATGAAGAGCCTGTCTCTGGTTGCAGGTGGCGACAACGAAATGCAGATCGTTGCCGTGGATGAACACAAAGCGCAGTAGCGTCTAGGTAAATCCGGAGCCGCGGCCGAGGAGGAAATGCGCAGCGGATTATCTGTTACGCAGTAACCGGAGGAGCCAGCTGCCGGTTTCTAAGGAGTAGTGCGCTGACGATTCCGACGATGATGAACCCGACGATCTCGATGAACATATAGGTAGCGGTATAGTGTTTGGGGAAGCCATACCAGTTCCAGTAGGAGATGTTGGTGGTAATGGCGGCCAGAATTCCGGCCATGGAGACGAAGCCGACGCGGGCGCCGAAGCTCATCAACCGGGTCTGGGCCAGCAGAAAGACGACAAGCAAAGCCTGGACAAGTTCGGTGGCGAATTCAGTAACCAGGAGTCGGGGGAAATTGAGCGGGCGTCGCGAGTGGTAGACGAGAAAGCCGGACGGACCATTAGCCAGCTTCTCACCCATGTGACGCATGGCTTCGTGCTTCGCTTCCCGGCTGGGAGTTGGGCCGAGACCAGGGAAGAGGAAAAGTCCGTCACCGTTACCGACATTACCTCGCAGGGCATCGACAACGGCTGATTCGTTCTTCATTTCGCGAACCCCCACTTCGCCGAGCGGCAGA
The DNA here is from genome assembly GCA_003244125.1 of Chthoniobacterales bacterium. The sequence goes on along the minus strand of QHBL01000287.1, from coordinate 777 downwards.
ACGGTATGGGCTAGGGTGGTCCAGATATACATGGCGATTCCGCCAAGGATGCCGGCGAGAAATATTCGTGTTGTCATAAGCGGGTTGCGTTTTGTTAGGCAACGATTCTGCCAGCAAGATGGTGTGGAAGAAAAGCAGATTACTGATGGTGTGAGCGAATTCGAACAACCGCGGCTACAGCAATTGCTGCTGCGCGCCGCTTGGCGGCTTGAGCCCGAGCTTGCGATACGCATTCGGCATGGCGACGCGGCCTTGCGGGGTGCGCTTGATGTAACCTTCCATGATGAGATACGGCTCGTTCACTTCCTCGAGCGTGCCCGCTTCTTCTTCCACTGCCACAGCTAACGAGTTGAGACCCACGGGTCCGCCATTGAATTTGTGAATCAGGGTTTCGACGATCCGCTTGTCCCATTCATCGAAGCCGTCGCGATCGATCTCCAGCATGGCCAGCGCGCGATCGGCCAGGGCGGCATCGATTTTCCCGTCCGCTTTCACCTGCGCATAGTCGCGCACCCAGCGGAGCAGATTATTCGCGGTGCGCGGTGTGCCACGAGATCGCGACGCGATTTCACTCGCGCCCGCGCTGTCGATCTCCACCCCGAGTAATCCTGCACTGCGAAGGATGATCGTCTGCATCTCTTCCGCGGAGTAATAATCGAGCCGCGCCGTCATGCCGAAACGCGAGCGCAATGGCGCGCTCACCATGCCCGCTCGGGTGGTCGCGCCGATGAGGGTGAACTTCGGCAATTGCAGCCGCAGACTCCGCGCCTGCGGCCC
>QHBL01000052.1:2789-6125 GCA_003244125.1 Chthoniobacterales bacterium | reverse complement strand
ATCTCGTCGTCATCGGCTGGATCGTGCGCAGCTTCTCCGTCTTTCTCGCCATTGCCCTCGTGGTTATCTTTCAACCCGAATTGCGCCGCGGTCTCGCTGCCCTGGGGGGACATCCCATCTTTTCGCTCACCAGCGAAAAGCGCGAGACGGTTCACGATCTCGTCGAAGCGGTGATACAGCTGGCGAGTAAACAATTCGGCGCGCTCATCGCCATCGAGCGGGATACTTCCATTCGCGTCTACGAAGAGACCGGCGTGCAACTCGAAGCCGATTTCTCGGTCGAGCTCATGCTCACGATTTTCCATCCCAAGTCCGCCTTGCACGATGGCGGCGTAATCATCCGCAACGGGCGCATCGCCGCCGCCGCCTGCATCTTTCCCGTGAGCCAACGCGAAACGCTCGACCGCAGTCTCGGCCTTCGTCACCGCGCCGGCCTGGGATTGACCGAAGAATCCGATGCCGTCGCCGTGGTGGTGTCCGAAGAAACCGGCGGCATTTCCATTTGTCATCGCCGGCGGATCGAGCGCGGGTTCACGCCGGAAGCATTCGCCAAACGTATCTCTGAGATTTTATTACAAGGCTCTTATGAAGAAGTTAATTCTACAGAACTGGGGCGCGAAGTTAATCTCCCTGCTGCTCGCGACCACGCTCTGGTATCTAATCAAGAAGAACGTGGCAACGACCCCGTCGCCGTCTGAAGGCGCGAACGCGCCCGCGGCCAAGACGCGCTAGCATCGCAACGCCTTCTGCCGGCGCGGACGGACGGCAGCTACAACACTGGCTCGTTTTGGCTATTTGCCCATCGGCGATCATGACCGCCGCTACAGATTCTGCATCGACCCTAGCGTAAGAACCGCACGAGATTTTCGTCTTCCCAGCGGCGGGCGCGTTTGTAATAGCGAAACTCGCGTTCCCGTCTATTGAACTCCGCGGTGTGGACGCAGCGCCGGCCGTCCTCTCTCACCTCATCAGGCACGACGGCGTGCAGCATTTCGTGGTAAAGCACGTACTCAAAAAACCATGCCGGCACGAACCGCTGATCCAGCCACGGATTGATGCGAATAACGCGGTCCTCCTCCTGGATCGTCCCGAAAATAAAATATTCGCGTGGCCGCTCGCGACGTTTGCGCCCCCACACTACTTTGTAGCCGCGCAGCCGATTGCCGAAATGGCGCGCGTTTAGCTTGTCGAATATCCCGCGAAGATCGAAGTAACGCCCTTCAGTTTCCAGCTCAAGCTGCCGCTGCAACGGGAGCCGCGGCCGCGCAATTTTCCGTTTCGTTCGCTTTGCCATAAAGTGCGGTCAACATCAACATGCGGTGCGGGAGTGTTCATGGTACCCGACTCCAAAGCGGGATACAACCGGCACGATAGAAAATTTTTACCGTCATTAGCTAAACGGTTTTAGATAGTTACAATCCATTCTCACCATTGCGGAATGTTCATTTCTGAGAATGCTAACCGCCGCCAGCTGAAGACAGCTTTTGCTCGTTTCCCCGAAGTTTACCGGCGCCGACTTTGCCCTATATTCCGCTCGCACTGGACCTGACGTGACACCGTTTCTCCGCAAAATTCTCGGCCTCAACTGGGTGCTGCTCGCGGTCATGCTCGCGCTCGCCATTTTCGGCGTCATCGCCATCTACAGCGCCACTTTCATGCGTGAGGATCCGCTCGCCGCCGAGTTCTGGCGCAAGCAGGCCAACTGGGTCATCGTCGGCTTTTTTGCCTTCGTCATCACCAGCCTGATCGATTACCGCTGGGTCCGCTGGGGCGCGCTGCCGATGTATCTCGCCGGCCTCGGCTTTCTCATCCTGACGAAATTCATGGGCCAAAAAGTTTACGGCGCCCGCAGCTGGCTCCATCTCGGCCCTATCAACTTCCAGCCGGCGCAGCTCGCCGTCATCGCCGGCATCATGGTGCTCTCGCTGTTCCTTAGCCAATTCAAACAGTTGCATCCGGCGTTGCGACTTGCATTCTGTCTCGTCATCGTCGGCGCCCCCTGCCTGCTCATCCTCATGCAGCCGGACCTGGGCGAATGCATCATCTGGGCGCCGGTCCTCATGGCGCTGCTCTTCGTCGGTGGAATCCCGGTGCGCTATCTCATTTGCATGATCCTCATCGTGGTCGCGTTCATCCCCATCGCAATCAATGTCGGCCTGAAACCGTACCAACAGGAGCGCATCACTGCGTTCATTAATCCCGACATCGACCGTCAGGGTTCGGCCTGGGCCATCAATCAATCGCTCATCGCCATCGGCTCCGGCGGCTGGAATGGCAAAGGATTCAAGGCGCCCAACACACAAATCGAGCTCGGCTTTCTGCCCGCCACGGCCGTGCACAACGACTACATCTTTTCCGCCATCGGCGAGCAATGGGGCTTCATCGGCGGAATGTTTTTGCTCGGAGCTTTCGCTCTGCTCTTGCTCACCTGCCTCTTCGTCGCGTTCTGGGCCGCCGATCAGCTTGGCCTGCTTCTCGTCGTCGGAATTACCGCGCTCATTTTCACTCACATTTTCCAAAACATCGGCATGACCATTTCCATGCTGCCGATCACCGGCGTGCCGCTCCCGCTCATCAGCTACAGCGGTTCTTTCGTCCTTATGATCATGTTCGGCCTTGGCCTGGTGAACAGCGTTTGGGTCCATCGCCGCGGCGCGCCTGCGCGGTAGCTGGTCAGAATTCGCACGAATTGCCTCACACCGAGTCCACAACGGACACAAAGAACCTAGGAATGTAGAGTCCTTCGTGACCTTTGTGGCCGTTGTGTGAGGAGATCTTAGTGCACCGCCGAAAATTCTTGAAGCACGCTCCGGTTCCGCGTCTCCTCATCGCCAGTGCCGACGGACTACAAGGTCAAACTCGAAGTCTTCGAGGGGCCGCTCGATCTGCTCCTTTATCTCGTCAAACGCGACGAGATCGACATCTACGACATCTCGATTGAGCGCATCACGCGCCAGTACCTCGAGTACCTCCAGGCTTTCAAAGAACTGAACATCGATCTTGCCGGCGAGTTCGTCCTCATGGCCGCGAACCTTCTCTACATCAAGAGCCGCAGCCTTCTCCCGCGCGACCAGCAACCGCCCGATGAAGACGCCGATGAGGATGACCCACGCTGGGAGCTCATCCGCCAGCTCATCGAGTACAAAAAGTTTAAGGAAGTCGCGGCGTTGCTGCATGAGCGGGCGCTTAAGCAGGAAAAAATCTTTTCGCGCAATGCCGTCGCCCCACCCGACTCGCCGCTGCGACTCGGCGAGGTGGGAATTTTCCAACTCATCAACGCCTTCCAGAACGTCATCAAACGCATCGACGCCCGCGAAGAATTGCAGGAAATTTTCG
>QHBL01000052.1:0-2766 GCA_003244125.1 Chthoniobacterales bacterium | reverse complement strand
TGCACATGGCCTCGCGGGTGGAGATCGTCGTCACTTTTCTCGCCCTCCTGGAATTGATCCGGCTCAAACAGGTCCGCACCAGCCAATCCGATCCGTTCGGGGAAATCGAGATCGCGGCAGCGGCTTGAAACGCAGCGTCCTCATCGCCGGCTGCGGTTACGTTGGGTCCGCGGCGGCCAACCTGTTTCTTGAACGGGGCTGGGAAGTTACTGGCTGGACGCGATCATCCGAACCGCCGCCGCAGCAGCCGGTTGGGCGGGTCGAACATCGTGTGGTCGATCTGCGCCAGTCTGAGGAGGTGCGACGTAATGCGTCTGCGTTCGAGGTGGTAATTCACTGCGCGAGCTCCAGCGGCGGCAGACCACAACATTACCAGCGCCTGTATGGAGATGGGGTGCGAAATCTCCTCGATGCTTTTCCACGAGCACGCCTGATTTTCACCAGCAGCACCGGCGTTTACCAACAGACCGATGGCGGCTGGGTTGACGAAGAATCGCCCTCACGGCCAGCCCCACCGAAATCACGCATCCTTCTCGGCGCCGAAGAAGCGGTGCTTGGGCGCGAAGGCATCGTGTTGCGCCTCGGCGCGATTTATGGACCCGGGCGTTCGTTTCATCTGCAACGCGTCAGATCCGGGACGGCTGCCATCAGCCCGGTGGATCGTTATGTGAATCAAATTCACCGCGATGATGCTGCCGCAGCCCTGGTTTTTCTCGCCGAGCACCCGCAGCTCGGATGGCCGCGTCTTTTCAACGTGGTAGATAACGAGCCCTCGTTGCGTAACGACGTCTTGCACTGGCTGGCAGCACAGCTTGGCCGGAAACTCCTGCTTTCATCCGAAGCGCCACCCTCAAAGCGGGGTGATTCGAACAAACGCGTGAATAACGCGCGCCTGCGCGCGCTCGGCTGGTCGCCGCGCTACCCGAGCTACAGAGAAGGGTTCCTCCAATCAGTCCTGCCAGCGGCAAATCTATTATAGTAATTATAACTTCGGCATGGCCCCTGCTAGTTCTCTCCTCCATGCGAGATGTCAGACTTTCCGGCCGCGAAGCCGCCGTCGTTCGCGCCCTCGGATTTGCCGAGGCCATGCTCGGCGCTGAAATTTTAGACGCCACCCGTATGGAACTGGAGGACGCCAGCGACACCCTCAACGGCCTCATCGCCGCGGGCTTGGTCGAGACCATTCCCTACAGCGAACAGATCGATATGGCAGAGATGCCAGCCACGGCTTTCGAGGTGAATCCTGCATACGTGCACGAGCTGCGCCAGGCCGTCACGCGCCGTTAGCCGGCCTCATTCGCGTCATCCCGAGCGACAGCCGAAAGGGGATCCCGTCGCGCACCCTTTAAGGCAACTTTACGGAGTGCTCGGCTTCACTTCATTCCATTCGGCATCACAGCGTTGTTTGCGGCTTCACTCACCGCTTGCGCGCGCCGCTCGCCGAACAACGACCGGATGACATCCTCGATCGGCATCTCCTGCACGTTGATGTCGCTGATATTGCATGTTTCCAGTAAACGCCGCGCCGTGTTCGTCACCTGCGCCCGAGGCACTTTCAACTGCACGGACACCGGCGTCTGGGTCACGATTTCGCCGAAGTGCGACAAATCGCGCTGCACGCCGTCCGCGAAAGTCAGGCTGATGAGTTTGTCGCCGGAAAAGCGATCCACAATGTCATCGAGCGGCCCGTCGAAAAAGATCTTGCCGTGATCGATGATCAGGACGCGATGGCACAGCTCGGCGATGTCCTGCATGTAATGACTGGTCAGCATGGTGACGATGCGGTGTTCGGAATTGTAAACTCGCAGAAACTCGCGCACACGTTTTTGGCTAACGACGTCTAGCCCGATCGTCGGCTCATCCAGGAATAAAACCTTCGGCTCGTGAATCAGCGCGCTGATCAGTTCCATCTTCATCCGTTCACCGAGCGAAAGCTCGCGCACCATCACGTTCATCTTGTCCGTCACTTCGAGCAGCTCGCTCAGGCCACCGACAACTTTTTTGAAACGATCGCGATCAATCCCATAAATCGCCCGATTGAGTTCTAACGACTCCTGAGCGGGCAGATCCCACCAGAGCGCGTTCTTCTGTCCCATCAGCAGCGCGAATTGCCGCTTCAACTCGTTCTTTCGTTCCCACGGGACGAAGCCGAGCACGCGCGCTTCACCGGCTGTCGGATTCAGCAAACCGGACAACATTTTCAGCACGGTCGTCTTGCCCGCGCCGTTGGGGCCCAGGAAGCCGACGAACTCACCTTCCTCGATGCTGAAGCTCACCGCGTCCGCCGCGCGTGTCTGCTCATAACGCCGCCGCACCAATCCTTTGATGGCGCCGCGCAATCCGCTCTCCTTGCGATAAGTGCGGTAAACCTTCGTCAGGTCACGCGCTTCAATTGTGCTCATCGAATCTCACCATTCCGCCAGTCGAAGAGACGGCACCATTTGAAAATGCCGATCGCGCGTGAGGATTTCTGCATCGGCCCGGAACGCGCAGACGGCGATGATTAGATCGGTCAGCGGCAGCGTCGCGCCGGCACGATCAAGTCGCCACGCCAGTTCCTCCGTCCTCTGCCACGCCTCTTGATCCATTCGCACATGCACCAGCAAATCGAAGAACGCTGCTAATTGCTGGCGAGCTTTCGGCCGCACAATCCCTCGCAAAACCTCACAGCGCACGATGTCGCAGCTGACCAGCTCCGCCGCAACGAAGCGACCGGCCAGCGCGGCGGCCGGGTCGAACCCGCCGCGCAGCAGGTGCATATAGACG
>QHBL01000195.1:246-4237 GCA_003244125.1 Chthoniobacterales bacterium | reverse complement strand
GAACCTGGGTGCGCGTGTTTCTCAGCGCTTACTTTTGTGCGAAAACCGGTCGCGCTTTTTCCATTGGGATAACTGAAGAGCGCGGGGCGGGAATTCCGCGCATCGTTTATTCGCACGACCGATTCGAGCATTACACGAAAGCGAATCTCTGGGAACGAGTTCGCGGAAAGTATCTCGTGCCAGGTTCACAGCTTCGGCGCGGGCCGGTTGTGTTGCTTGCGCGCGACCCGCGCGATGCCTTTGTCGCATATTATGTGCAGCTGACGCGTAGGAATCATCCTGCGCCAGATTCGATCAAACGATTGGCGGCGGATGTTCTACTGCGAGATCCGCGCTACGGCATCGGGCGAATGGTGGCGGTGATGAATGGCTGGATGCTCGAGCTCGGCCGACGCGGGGATTTTCACCTTGTGCGCTATGAGGATCTGCGCGCGGACGCAGCGAGTGGCTTTCGTTCTGTGCTCGCCGCTCTGGGCGAGAGGGCGATTGACGAAAAAGCTTTCGCCGAAGCGCTGCGGTTTTCCTCCTTCGACAATATGCAGACGCTGGAAGCGCGCGGCGCGTTCGGAGACAAGATTCTCGCGCCGCGCGATGCCGGCGACAGGCAATCGTTCAAGGTGAGGAAAGGCAACGTCGGCGGCTTTGCCGAATATTTGTCAGCGGAGAGCCAGCGCTATGCGGCCGAAGTGTGCAAGCGGCTGGATTCGCGTTTTGGTTACAGGGAAGAGCCGTCGCCAAATAAATATTAAATCCCTATTTGCGCCGTAGACATTGATACTCTACTATCGCGGTAGAGATGAAGAACACCAGGCGGTTTTTCCCACCGGATCGCGCAGGAGACGCGATGAGAATCACTCTGTTAATCGGCTGCGCTGGCGCGTTTGTTTTCTGCGCGGTGAGCGCCCTTCCTCATCTGCTTCCGCGAGTAATGCTGGGCGCGGCGGCGTTGCTCGGCCTTGTGCATGAGCTGGGCCGCAGCGCGCCCGTCGGTTACCAGGATGAAGGCGGATTCCATTACGCGCGGGTGCGCCGTGTGCGTCGCCGCGCGCGCAGAAATATCGGGATCGGCTTGCTCGTCTCTGCGTCGCGGCCCTTGAAGGCATAAACCAGGAAGCCGGCGTTTACTGAGATGAAACTTTCGAAACGCGGCGAATACGCTCTCCGAGCGTTGATCGATCTCGGCATCGCGGCTGAGCTCGATAGGCCGATCATCCAGGTGAGCGAGTTGGCAGCCAAAGAGAAGCTGCCGATCAAATTCCTCGAGCAGATTTTCACGCAATTGAAAGCGGCCGGTTACGTCACGAGTCATCGCGGCAAGCTCGGGGGCTACTCGCTGGCGAGGCCGATGCATCGGATCAAATTTGGCGCCGTCATTCGCCTCATTGACGGACCGCTGGCGCCAATCCCGTGCGTGAGCCAGACGGCGTACGAACGCTGCACCTGCCCGGACGAAGCGCACTGCGGATTGCGCATGCTGATGATGGATGTGCGCACCGCCATTTCGAAGGTGCTCGACCGCTACAGCCTGGCCGACATCGTCGAGATCACGTTGCGCAAAATGCGACGCGACAAGATCGCGCCAGCCTTCGGCGCGCGGATTGTCGAGCTGCCGGCGCTGCTGACCGGAGGCGCGCTGAAGTTCGAAAATGTTGCCCCCCCGGAAGAGGAGCAAAAACCGAGGAAACTCTATGCGACACGAGCAGCAAAACTCTAGCGATTGGGTCGAGATTGTGCGGGAAAAGGTACGAACCTTGCAGTTTGGAGTAGTCCAAATCGTCGTGCATGACTCGAGAGTTACCCAGATCGAACGGACGGAGCGGACACGCCTCAATAGCGGGGTCAGCGTGGATGCGCTGAAAACGCCTTCCGAGGCCTAGGAGCGCCGGGATTTTCCTTCGGTAGAAAACCACAAACCAAACAACAATGAGAGAGACCACCTGGAGCAAGCTGCGCGAGCTGTGGATGATCCGCCGCCGCTGCAGGCAAATCCAAATCGAGCAGCGTCAATCGCGGCGCTGGAAAACGGCCGACCAGACTACTGGAGGACTCCCCAAATCAACTTTGCCGACCGGACTTTCGGAGGTGCGCTTTGAAAACATCTGAGCCGCGCCATGCGAACATATTCCTCGCGCCGAATCGTCGGCATCAACGCGGGGCATCTGCTCAGTGGCGTTATCGCGCTGAGCTTCTCAGACTCCGCCTGGGCGGGTGACGCCGGTCCGTCGCCATCGGACAAAAAGGAAACGGTAAAGGTCGAGAAGAAAGAGCCGAACCCGCTCAGTTTTTGGGACGGGCGCCTGGTCTTCGACTTGGAGGAGCGGATCCGCATCGAGGCGCGAGAAAACACTCGTGATTTCGACTCTTCCATCGATGACGATAACGACGACTCATGGTTGCTTAACCGCTTTCGTCTCGCACTCGCGGTCAAGCCGGTCTCGTGGCTAAAAGTTTACGGGCAGTTGCAGGATGTGCGCGAGGCTTACTCGGATCGGGCGAATATCCCGGGCGTGCGCAGCGCCGAGGGTGACGACGCGGCCGATCTGCGACAGGCGTATATCGCGATTGGCGACACGAAGAAATTCCCGCTGCTGCTGACGGTGGGCCGCCAGGCGATCACTTACGGTGACGCGCGGCTGGTAGCTGATTCGCGCTGGGGAAATTTCGGGCGCACCTTTGATGCAATCCGGCTGCGGTTCGAGGAGTCGAACTTCTGGGTGGAAGGTTTCGTCATGCGGCCGGTGCAGATTCGGCGTCACGATTTCGATGACAGCGACTCGGCCGACAATTTCTACGGCGTCTACGCTTCGACCACGGCGCTGAAGTTCCAGACAACGGACTTCTACGTTTTTTACCGGGACAAAAGCGATAACCAGCCCGATCTCGATCCGACCAACAAGATCGACGCCGAGGGAAGCTGGAATGGGCCTGCGGCGCGCTTCGCTACTATCGGCGCGCGGGTGAAATCCACGCCCGCCGCGCTGCACGGTTGGGATTACACCGCGGAAGCGGCCTATGAAAATGGCGATCTTTACCAGTCCACGCTCAGCTCCACGCGCTACAATCTCTCCGCCTTCGCCGCTCACGTCTCGGGCGGTTACACCTTTAAGGACGCGATGTGGACTCCGCGCATCGGCCTCGAGTACGACTATGCGTCGGGCGACAGCAATCCAAACGACAACGACTCGGAGTCATTCCAGAATCTCTACCCATCCAACCACGAGAAGTACGGGTTCATGGACGAGTTCAGCTGGCGCAACATCCACGACGCGCGCGTTCAGCTGAACGTCCAGCCGATGAAGAAGCTGAACCTCGAGGCGGACTGTCACGCCTTCTGGCTGGCTGATACGAGCGACTACTGGTATCGCTCGAACGGCATCTCCACCTTGCGCACGCGCACACCCGACGGGCGCGACGTGCGCACCATCGGCGCGAGCAATTTCGCCGGCCAGGAAGTGGATCTCACCGCCACTTATGAGGTGACGAAAAACTTGAAGGTCCAGACTGGATACAGCCACTTTTTCGCCGGTCAGTATCTGGTCGATACCGGACCGCATTCCGACGCCGACTTCGGCTACGTCATGACGACGCTGAGCTTTTGATTAATTATGAAAACGAAACTAATTCTCGCATTAGCCGGGGCGCTGACGCTCAACCAGGCGGCCTTCGCTGAAGGCAAGGTGGTTCTGCGTTTCGGCCATTTCCCGAACATCACGCACGCGCAAGGTGTGATCGGGCACGCGCTCACGCGGCAGGGCAAAGGCTGGTTCGAGGAGCGGCTTGGGCCAAATATCGAAATTCAGTGGTTCACTTACAATGCCGGCCCCTCCGCCATGGAGGCGATGTTCGCCGGGTCGCTCGACCTCACTTATGTCGGGCAAGGGCCGGCGTTGAATGCGCATTTCAAATCCAACGGCAGCGAAGTACGCGTCATCGGCGGCGCCGCGAATGCTGGCGCGGCGCTGGTAGTAAAAGAAGACTCGCCCATCAAAGC
>QHBL01000195.1:0-159 GCA_003244125.1 Chthoniobacterales bacterium | reverse complement strand
TCACGCAGACGGGCGGCGATGTCTCCATCATTCCGACAGCGAATCCAGACCAGCTCCCGCTCTTCATCAACGGCGGCGTCGATGCCGTCTGGACGGTCGAGCCGTGGGTGACGCGACTTCAGCGGGATGCGAAGGCGCGCGTTTTCCTCGAAGACAAAG
>QHBL01000012.1 GCA_003244125.1 Chthoniobacterales bacterium | reverse complement strand
ACTCTTCTCGCGCGCACGCCGTTCCACGATGAGCTGTATGCGAAATATCCGGGCGCAAAGTTGAGCGCGAGCGGGCTTGATGTCGGCCTGCCCGCTGGGCAAATGGGAAATTCCGAGGTGGGGCACCTCAATCTCGGCGCCGGCCGCATCGTTTACCAGGACCTGACGCGGATAAACAAGGCGATCGCGGAAGGCGAGCTCGCGCGCAACGCCTTATTGCAGGAAACATTCCGGCGCGCGGGGGGGCACCGGCTTCATTTGCTCGGGCTTGTCTCAGAGGGCGGCGTCCACAGCCATTACCAACACATGCTCGCGATCGCGCAGGCGGCGCATGAGGCGGGCGTGACGGATATCTGTCTGCACGCGTTCACCGACGGCCGCGACGCGTCCCCCACGGGCGGCGCGGTGATTTTGCGCGAATGCGAGAACGCCCTAAGGGAAATCGGCGCCAGAATCATCACCGTTGTTGGCCGCTATTTCGCCATGGATCGCGACCTGCGGTGGGATCGCACGAAGAAGGCGTGGGACGCGATTGTGCTTGGCCGCGGCGAAAGCATGAGCGTTTCACCGTCGGACGCGGTAGCGGCAAAATACAAGGAAGGCAAGACCGACGAGTTCATGCCGCCAATCATTTTCGCCTGCGCCAATGAGCAACGCGTGCGCGATGAGGACACCGTCCTCTTCTTTAACTTTCGCGCCGATCGGGCCCGCCAGCTTTCGCAGGCATTCCTCTTCGAGAACTTCGACGGCTTCGGCCGCACCGTCTGGCCGCGCGTGCACTACGTCACCCTCACCCAGTACGACGCCACTTATCCATCGCCCTACATTTTCGCGCCGGAAAATCTCGCGCACATTCTGGGCGAAGTGGTCAGCGCGGCCGGCAAGAGACAGCTGCGCATCGCCGAGACGGAGAAGTACCCGCACGTGACTTACTTCTTTAACGGCGGCATCGAGCGCGCCTTTGCCGGTGAAGACCGCAAAATCGTGCCTTCACCCAAAGTGGCGACCTACGATTTGCAGCCGCAAATGAGCGCTGCGGAAGTGACCGATGAAGTCTGCGCGTGCATGGCGAATTACGAGCTCATTATTCTGAACTTCGCCAATCCCGACATGGTGGGTCACACCGGCGTTGTCGAAGCGGGAATCACCGCCGTTGAGACGGTGGACGCGTGTGTGGCGCGCATCATTCCGCAGCTGCTCGAGCTCGACGGCAAAGCGTTGATCACAGCGGACCACGGCAATTGCGAGCTGATGCGCAATCGCGATGGCTCCCCCAACACCGCGCACACCACCAACCTGGTGCACCTTATCTACGTCGCGAGTGACGCCGAGCGATTCCGCTGCCGCGATGGAATTCTCGCCGACGTCGCGCCAACGTTGCTCTTCCTGCTCGGCCTCCCTCAGCCAAGCGAAATGACGGGTAAAAACCTGCTCGTGCGAGCGGGATAGGCGCGCGCAAAGTTGCCGTTTGTGCGCGGCGTTTCCGGGGAGACGCGCGCGCTACCCACGACTTCGCGCCGCAGACACGCGACTCAGGTTAGATCAAATCGGCGCGGATGCTCTCGATTTCGTCGCGCGTGATCGCCAACTCGCGGTTGACTGCGCGCGTGGCAGCGGCAGCGACACGGCGCACAAAGTGCAGCAGCGCTTCGGCGGTGTTCTCATGCCAGGTTGGTTTCTCCACCAGCTCGAGCGCTTCGCCGTTTTGAACTAGCAATCCCCAGCCGGACGGCATCTCAAAACTGAGGTCGCGCAACGGCTCTGCGATTACGAGATAAAACAGATTCGCGCAGTGATACCGCGCGACCTTTTCAAACTTTGTGCAATCGACCAGCCGTCGCGCGACCGCCGCACCATTCCGCAGCACGCGAGAGTAGCCGCGATGATCCAGCGTGCTGAAGTCCCAGGCATCGAAATCCGGGAAGAGCGATTCGCCCGTGCGCAACGTCGGGTAATGCACGCGCAGGTTGCGTTCGATCACGGCGCGGCGCGTTTGCAGCTGCTCGAGTTGCGCGCGGGCGCTCGCGCTCTCGCAATTATCGCGGCGCAAATCGGGCAGCGCTTGTTTGCACTCAAAAATCGCGGAGCGGTGCCCCTTCCGATCCTGCCGAAACGCTGCGACATCAGCCCGAAAACGGCAATGCGGCAGGCTCACCTCCACCGCGCAGGCAGAGTAGCCGCGCGCCTGCGCCCAAATGCAAGCCAGCCGTTTCAGCCGCGCGTGGCTGGCCGTTTCATTTCGCCGCGGCGTTAGCGCGTCAGCCATTCCATTAACTCCATCGCCCAATACGTGATGATGAAATCGGCGCCGGCGCGTTTGAGCGAAGTCATGATTTCGAGCACAGCGGCGCGCTCGTCCAGCAGTCCCTTTTCCGCCGCCGCTTTGACCATGGCGAACTCACCGCTGACATGGTAAACCGCGGTGGGCCGGCCGAAGCGCGCGCGCACGCGCCACAGAATGTCGAGGTAAGGCAGCGCCGGTTTGATCAGGACAATATCGGCGCCTTCTTCGAGATCGAGCTCTACTTCGCGCAAGGCTTCGCTGGCATTAGCCGGATCCATTTGATACGAACGACGATCTCCGAACTGGGGCGGGCTCTCCGCCGCATCGCGAAAAGGGCCGTAGAAAACGGAAGCGAATTTCGCGGCGTAGCTCATGATCGCCGTGTCCGCAAAACCCGCTTGATCGAGCGCGCGACGGACCGCGCCGATGCGTCCGTCCATCATGTCGCTCGGCGCCACGA
>QHBL01000415.1:1968-2919 GCA_003244125.1 Chthoniobacterales bacterium | reverse complement strand
CCCTTTTATCAACTCCCCGCTCCCGTACGAAAATGTGACGGCTGTCTCCGACCTCGAGCCGCCCGCACCCCGCGAGAAGCTGCCGCGTATCAGCCAAAAGGATAAGTATGAATACCTTCCGCTGATCTGGGGCCCGAGCTACGCCACTGGTATCTCGGTAGCAGGCGCGATTTCCAGCTTTGACTATGCGCTCGAGCTAAAGAACTCCTCCTTGTCATCCCGACCAGAAGTATGGGACCTGACGCGGCGCGGTTTGTCGAATCCGGCGGTCACGAGTCACCTGGCGTTTCGACCTAACGAGGGGTGGAAGCTCGGGGTCTCAGCCAGTGAAGGCGCCTACCTGAACGAGGTCGCTCAGCCGCTTCTTCCAGCTCATCGTACTGTGGGCGACTATCGGCAGTTCGTTTTAGGACAGGATGTCAGCTTCGCGTGGCGGCACTGGCAGATCTGGGCGGAAGCTTACCAGGTGCGATTTGAGGTGCCNNCGACTGGGAGATGCAGACGCTCTGAGCTACTACATCGAGGCCAAGTATAAGATTACTCCGCAGCTATTCGCCGCGATTCGCTGGAACCAGGAGTTCTTCGCCAAGATGGACGATAAAACGAGCTGTGGCGAGGATACTTCGCGAATCGAAGCAGCTGTGACTTACCGGTTTACGTCAACGACCCAGCTTAAGGTTCAGTATTCCTTTCAGGATCAACTACTCGGCCATAACGGCCATACGGTAGCGACGCAGTTCACTGTTCGTTTTTAGCCAGCCGCAGTCGGGCCTCCCTGGCAAGGTAACACGGCTGTTACCTTTTATCTGCGTCTTCCCGCTGACGAAGTCGCGAATTCGCTATCGTGAGTCAGCGGATGAAGAAATACTAAGCGCCGGGGAAAGCATGGCGCGTCATCTGGTCACCGGAGGTCTTGGATTCATTGGCAACGAGTTGGTGCGTCAACTCAGC
>QHBL01000415.1:0-1879 GCA_003244125.1 Chthoniobacterales bacterium | reverse complement strand
CCGATCGCGCATTGCGAGTCAACGTGGAGGGAACACTCAACCTACTGGATGCCTGCGCTGCTGCCGGAGTGAAGCGGGTAGTAGTAGCGTCAACTGGCGCCGTCTACGCAGATTCTCCGCATTCGCTCACGGCGAATTCGGTTGTTGCTCCGATCGACATCTACGGATGGTCGAAGTGGTTTGCTGAGGAACTATGCCGCGCTCATCCCGCCGGCGCCGAGTTAGGCATCACTATCGCGCGTTTGTTCAATACCTTCGGACCGCGTGAAACGAATGCGCACGTTGTTCCTGAGATTGTGCAACAAATCTGGAGCGGCGAAACGATTCGACTCGGGAACACAACCGCGCAGCGCGATTACATCTATGTGCGGGACTGCGCCTCCGCGCTTGTCCGGCTAAGCCGGGCCGATGATGCGCGAGCTCTTACGGTCAATGTCGGCACTGGCGAGGCGGTCTCGGTCGCTGAGCTGGTCGAGCTAATGGGAGATATCTTGGGCCGCAACCTATTCATCGAAGCTGATCCCCGACAGACTCAGGCGCGCCGATAAACAAGTGCAGCGAGCTGATATCTCGTTACTGCAAGAGCTCACAAAATGGAAACCCGAGGTGTCACTCCGGTCGGGCCTGAGCGAGCTACTCCGGTTTGAAGGACTAACGAGGCGCAGGAGATCAGCTCGAGCTGAGGCCGAAAGGAAGCTAATGGCATGTTAAGAGTGGCTTACCTCGGCGTGTTGCCTCTGCCTGGCACAATCGCTGCCAATGGTCTGCCCAAAGTATCTGAAACGCTGCTGCGTCAGTATGAACAAGCTGATGCTTCCCTGCATGTCGATGCGATTACTTTCAGGTCGGACTTCAAAGAAGAACGTTCGGAGCGTCGGGGTAACGTCACTTACCATTACCTTCCGTGCAAAAGCCACGGCAAGGCGTTGACGTTTTATCTCGGGGAGATAGCGCAGTTGCGGAAACGGCTGCGCGGCATGGATGTCGATGTTGTGCACGGCCAGCCTGGTCCCGATTTCATGCTGGCGGCGGTAACTTGCGGGCTTCCGCATGTTATTACCATCCATGGGTTACCGGGGCAGGAAGCGTCGATGCTTTCGTGGCGCCGGCTTGGCCAGCGCGCCATGGCTACGAGCAGGGAATTGCTGCACCGGCAGGCGATCCGCCGCACTGCGAACATTATTTCCATCTCGCCTTACGTGGAGGATTACATTCGACCGTGGGTACGCGGCCGGGTCTGGTCGATAGCTAATCCTATCGACCAGCAGTTTTTTGAAATCGCGCCACCTGACCGGTCCGGTCTACGCATCATCTGCGTTGGCAGTGTAGCCGAGCGTAAGAACCAGCAACTCCTGGTGCGAGCATGCGCCGAGCTGGCGCGACGCGGCGCCGATTTTGAATGCCGTTTGATCGGGCCTTGTCCTGCTGGTTCTCCGGTTAGAGAGTTAATCGAGAGCCTGGAGTTAACAAATCGTGTGACGGTAGTTGGAGTTGTTTCTCAAGAAGCACTGCTGGATCATTACAGCTGGTGTAATGTCGTTGCGCTTCCGTCACGTGGCGAGACTTCTCCGCTCTCACTGATCCAAGCGATGGCGGGCGGGCGCTGTGTTTTCGGGGCCGAGGCCGCGGGAATTCCAGCGCTCCTGCACGATGGCGAATTCGGCAGCCTGTTTTCACCTGATGATCCTGAACAACTGTCCGGTCAATTGCTGGACTTTGGGCAACGGCCAGATTGCTACTGGGAAAAAGCAGCGCGCGCGGCGGACTACGCCAGGAATACATTTCGGGCGGATGGGATCGCGCAGAAAACGCTGGAACTTTACCGACAGATCGCGGCAACAAGCTCGCAGAGGGGGCAGGTTAAAGCAGATGGACAACT
>QHBL01000335.1 GCA_003244125.1 Chthoniobacterales bacterium | reverse complement strand
GTGATGAAATTGACCGCCCCGAGCAACGATGACGTAATCAGGAAAACGAAGCCGATGAGCCACATCGTTTGCCCATTGAATACCGGATTATATGTCGGCCCATTGTCGGCAATTACCGCCAGCGGNNAATTTCGTCGTCCCGCTGCAAATCGGCGCGCCGGACATGACGTTCCCGAAGATCAACATGGCGAGCTATCAGGCGTTTTTCGTCGGCGGCCTCATCATGCTGGTGAGCTTCTTCGTCCCGGGCGGCGCGGCCAAGGGCGGTTGGACTNNCTNNNCATGTTGATCTTTGGGAAAGTCATGTCCGGCGCGCCGATTTGCAGCGGCACGACGAAGTTGCCGAAGGCGGCGAACGCGACCGGCACGATGCCGAGGAAGATCATGATGGTGCCGTGCATGGCGCCGAGGGAGTTGTAAAACTCCGGTGTCATTTTGCCCTCCGGCATGGTGCCGGGGCCGAAGATGTTCCCGAGAATGTTGCCGATGAGCGGCAACGAGTGCCCGGGATACGCCAGCTGCCAGCGCATCAACATCATGAGGGAGAAGCCGAGAAAGAGGAAGACCAGCCCGCAGAGGCCGTATTGGATGCCGATGACTTTGTGGTCGGTGGAGAAAATGTATTTGCGCCAGAAGCCGAGCTCGTGATGGCCGTGGTCATCGTGTTGATGCGGATCGTGCGCGGCGTGAGGATCAACGTGAGTAGTCGCGTCCATGCAGAAAGAATCTAGCGAAGCAAACATCGGGACGCAAAACGCGTTTGCAAAGTAGGAAATGCGAACGCTGCATGTCATCCCGAGCGAAGTCGAGGGACCTCACAAATTCAGTGACCATCGGAACGTCCTTCCTCGCCTCGCGCTTAAGGTGAAAGGTGCCAGGCTTGCAGCCTCCACATGTAAAACATAGTATTACATATGACCAAGACCATTTCCAAGATCGGCAATTCTCAGGGGATCATCTTCGATGCCGCCCTGCTCGATCTCGCCCGCGTAAAGGTGGGCGATCAAGTCCACGTTGCTGTCCATGAAGGCGGCACCATTACGCTTACGCCTGTTCGTCCTCGGATGGACTCGGACGCGGCGGCTGCCAGCGCCAGCCGGATCATCAAAAAGAACTCTGGCCTGTTTAAGCGCCTCGCTTGAGCGCGATTATTCACCTCACCGTTGCGGCCGTGAAAGCGATTCACGCCGAAGTGCTCCGCGAGCATGGCGGCTCGCCTGGAATTCGCGATGAGGCGTTGCTCGAATCGGCCATTGCCGCACCGCAAGCGACAATGATGGGTCAGCCGCTCTTTTCTGATCGAATCGAAATAGCGGCGGCATATTTGTTTTACATTTGCCGCAATCACGCCTTCATCGATGGCAACAAGCCCACCGCTTTGGCGTCATGCCTTGTTTTCCTCGAAAGCAACGATCGGCTGCGAAATCCCAAGCTGCCCGCCGACGAGTGGGAAGCGTTCGTCATCAATATCGCATCGAGTAAACTCGACCGCGAACGAACCAGTGGACGACTGCGTGCGCTCCTTCGCAGCTTGAAGCGCGCCGCAAGATGAAGATGGATGCATTCCTCCACGCCGGCTGCGATGTGCGCAGTGATCGGCTGACGCGGATCCTTTACGCGACCGACGCGTCGATTTACCAGATCGAGCCGCAGGCGGTGGCGTTTCCGCGCAGCGCGCAGGAGGCGAGCGCGGCCATCACGGCGGCGATCGATGCGGGACTTTCGGTCACGCCCCGCGGCGCCGGAACGAGCCTCGTCGGTAACGCCATCGGCGATGGACTCGTCGTCGATTTCTCGCGGCACAATCGGCAGATTACGAATCTCGATCTGGAAAAACGCAGCGTGCACGTGGGCGCGGGCGTCGTCCTCGACCAGCTGAACGCGTTCCTGCGGCCACATGGTTTCTGTTTTGGTCCAGACGTGGCGACGAGCGCGCGCGCCACCATCGGAGGCATGATCGCAAACAATTCTTCCGGCGCGCGCGTGCCGGTCTATGGAACCACGGCCGATCACGTGCTCGGGACGGAGATCGTGCTGGCGGATGGCCGCATCGAAACGATCACGCAGGCGAATGGTTCCCTGGCTGTCGAGCGGCAGCGCGTAAGCGAACTGGTGCGCGGGAGCGCAGAGGAGATCGCGCGCCAGATGCCACCAGGCATGATCAAACGCTGGCCGGGCTACGGCATCGAGCGATTCCTTCGTGCCCCGACAAATCTGAACGAAATCCTCGCCGGCAGCGAAGGCACGCTCGCCGCCATCTTTTCCGCTGAGCTCAAAATCTCGCCGCTGCCGCGCGAGAAAGGTCTGGGGCTGATTTTCTTCGGCAGCGTGGATGAAGCGATGCAGGCCACGGTCGAGCTGCTCGAATTGCAGCCGGCGGCGATCGAGCACATCGACCGCCCGTTGCTCGACCAGACAAGAGGCCAGCTGCATTTCCAGCCCGCGCGCGACCTCATGCAGCTCGATGCGCAGCCGTGCGAAGCGATCCTGATGATTGAGTTCTACGATGCGAACGTGGCCGAACGTCTCGCGCTGATGCAGGCGCGACGTCTCGGGTTGCGCTCGCAGATCGTCACCGGCGCGCGCGAGATGAATATGGTGTGGGGCGTGCGCAAAGCCGGCCTCTCACTGCTGACCGGGCGCGTCGGGCCGGCCAAGCCCGTGGCATTCATCGAGGACGCTGCGGTCCGGCCGGCGCAGCTGCCGGAGTACGTGCGCGGTTTGGAGTCGATCATGAGGCCGCTTGGACTCGAGGCGTCTTACTACGGCCACGCCGCGAGCGGATTGCTGCATGTGCGACCCGTAGTCGATCTGCACGACGCGGCCGATTTGAAGAAGTTCCGGCACGTCGCCGATCAAACGTCCGCGCTGGTGAAATTCCGTGCGCGCAATTCCGACGCCATGTTCCGCCGCGAGCGAGCCTTTGAATTGTTTCACCAGCGCGGACGTTTGAT
>QHBL01000270.1 GCA_003244125.1 Chthoniobacterales bacterium | reverse complement strand
TCGCTGATGAAATTCGGGACGACGGAGACTTGGCGGATCGCGTCGGATTGGAAAAAGAGAAGCGCGTCGCGCAGGCTCGGCTCCTCTTTCCAGAAGGCGCATTGCACTTCGGCGAAGATGCCGCGGTGCCGGATCGCGCGCGTGTGCGCCCAGGTTGGCGCGCTTGAGTGGGCATTCACGGTCGAGCCGTGGCCGATGATGAGCAGCGCAGTGTCGGAAGGAGACATTGCGGGAAAGCTAATCGCGACTGCTCGTGTGCGCCAAGAGTGTCGACCGGTTCGCGCGTTCGATTCGGTATCAGAGCAAGGCGTCTCGTTGTGCCCAACGGACACTTGCGATACTTTACCCGCGCAAAACACGTCACGGGCGCAACTGATGCTCGGCTCCACTTTGGCTTACTTCACCACAGCCATTTCTCCTGAATGAAACGCAGCCGCGAACGGCGAAGACTTTTGCTTGCGATCGTCGCCTCGCTGCTGCTGCACGTGGTCATCGCGGTTTCGCTCGCGTCCTTCGGCGATAAACTTCAGGCGCCGCTCCCGGAAGAGGAGAAGCCGTCGGAGTTAACCCTGGTCAATCTGGCGCCAACGCCTCCGCCGGTTGCGCCGAAGAACTCGATGTTCGTCGATACGCCCGAGAAACGGCAGACGCAGGAAGAGCCGAAGGAGAAAACGTTTGAGTCGAATGCGAATTCGCTCGCGGCAGCTCAGTTGCCCGCGCTCGGTCAGGCACCGGTTCCGACGCAGGACGGGAAAGAGCACGCGAATCTGGACTTGGAAAACGAACATTACTCGCTGGCGCAGGCCGGCGCACAGCCGACGCCGCCGGTCGCAGCGACGCCTCCCCCCAGCATCGCGCCGAAGGCGACGGCTACAGCAACACCAACCGCGACGGCCACGCCGGTTCCAACTCCGACGCCTCAACCGACGCCTTCACCCAGCGCCGAGATGCTCGCCATGTTCCGCGCCACTCCTCCGCCGACGATTCGCGCGCCGGACGAGACCCAACAAACGCC
The DNA here is from genome assembly GCA_003244125.1 of Chthoniobacterales bacterium. The sequence continues at coordinate 1,558 of QHBL01000270.1, read as the reverse complement.
GGCTCCGCAGCCATCGATTATGCCGGAAACGCGACCGACACCGCCACCGCAACAGCCGTCCTCCGCCTATCGCCGAGAGCAGACGCAACAGCGGATGCGCGGCAACATCTCGAATCGCGGGGTTTCATCCGTCAACGCCGTGGGCACGCCGCTCGGGCGTTACAGCAAAATGGTTTACGATGCCATCGGCTCTCGCTGGTACTCACTCGTGCACCAGAACGGCGACCGGGTGAATATCGGCACCGTCTCGCTCACATTTGTGGTTGATCGCAGCGGCCGCATCACGAAGCTGAACATCGTGTCGAACACCTCCGATGAATCGTATTCCAATCTTTGCCTGCAAGCGGTGCAGGACACGAAACTGCCGCCGATTCCCGAGGACGTCGCCGCCGCCCTTCCTCCGGATGGCCTCGACGAAGAAGTGAATTTCATCATCATTCCGCCGTGATGCTCGCTACGCTTTTTCTCGCCGCTGATCCGCTCCGCGATGTGCTCGATTTTTTTCAGCGCGGCGGTTTGTTCATGTGGCCGCTGCTGGCCTGCTCCGTCATGGCGGTGACGACGATCATCCTGCGCACCATCGCGCTGCGGGAGAAAAACGTGAAGCCGCTGGTGGTGGAAAGCGAGATCGAACGGCTCGTGCCCGGCGGCAGCGTGGACCGCTTGGCCCGCGTCGTTCAGCGCGATCCTTCCTCGCTGGCGCGCGTCGTGCGAGTGGCGCTACAGCATTTGCGTTCACCGCGCTCGGAAAACGTGGAGGCGGTGCAAACACGCGCGCGTCACGAGATGATAATTCTGGAGAAAGGGCTCATTGTTCTCGAGGTCATCGTCGGCATCGCGCCGCTGCTTGGTTTGATCGGCGCGGTCTCCGGACTTGTGCACGTCTTCTCCCATCTCGGCTTGAGCAGTGGCGCATCGGACACGCGCCAGATCGCGCTCGGCATCGCGGAGGCGCTCAATGCCACCGTCTTCGGTCTCTCCATTGCCGTGCCCACGCTAGTCGCGTTCTCCTATTTTTCGAAGAAAGTGGAAGTGATGTCGGTGGAAATGGAAACGCTGGTGGTGGAGTTGATCGCCAAATGTTACTACGGACGGGGCGGGCTCGAAGCGCCGCCGCATCGCGCCGTCTCCGGCCCGCGCATTCCAGTCATCACGGAGTAATGCAGTTCGCAGTTCGCAAGCGGCGCGCGCCCTCCATTATCATCGTCTCGCTGGTCGATATCCTTACCATCCTGCTCATTTTTTTCGTCGTCTCGACCACGTTTAAAAAGGATCAGCCGGAGGTGCAGATCAACCTGCCCGAGTCGAAGACGGCCACGAAAACGCCGGCAGAGCTCGAGCACTCGCTCGTGAGTGTGGACGATCAGGATGTGGTGAAACTCAACGGCCACACTGTTCAAATCGAGGAACTCGAACCGGCCGTGCGCGAATTGACCGACCCGCAGAAAGCGTCGCTCGCTTTGCAGGCGGACAAAAAGGCGAGCTTCGGCACCATTATAAAGGTGATGGACGCGCTCAAGCTGGCTGGCGTGCGTAACCTGCCGGCGTTCACGCGCGA
>QHBL01000137.1 GCA_003244125.1 Chthoniobacterales bacterium | reverse complement strand
CTCGACACAGTGTGGGTGAACTCGGAGGAATACCGCCGGAGCTGGATCGCGCGGGGTTTTGCGCCGGAGAAGTTGCGAATCTTGCCGCGCGGTCTGGACACCGCCCTGTTCACTCCGGAGCGGCGTGATCCCGGCTTCTGGGAAAAATTCGGCGCGCGTAACGGTGGGGTGCGTTTGCTTTACGTCGGCCGCATTTCCAAGGAAAAAGATCTCGACGTTCTGGCCGAAGCTTACAGGGAATTGCGCAAGAAACGCCTGCCGGTCCAGCTTTATTTCGTCGGCGAAGGCCCTTATTTAACCGCATTAAATCAGTCCCTGCCCGAAGCGGTTTTTACCGGCTACTTGCGCGGGCAGGAACTGGCGACGGCTTACGCTTCGGCGGACATTTTTGTTTTTCCAAGCACCACCGATACTTTCGGCAATGTCGTGATTGAAGCGCAGGCTTCGGGCATTCCGGTCATTGTCTCAGACACCGGCGGGCCGAAGGAACTGGTCGAGCAAAACGTGAACGGGTTCGTGACCAGATCGCACGACGTCGATGATTTTGTCCGCGCCATTAGGGAGTTGGTGGACGATCCGAAGAAGCGGGCGCAGATGTCGGAGCAGGCGCGCAAGGCGGTCATCGATCGCAGCTGGCCCGGCGCGTTCGGCAGATTCTGGGCGACGACAGAAGTCTAACGAGCTATGGCTAGCGATCGGACGAACCCAGCGTCGCCCACGCCGCCCGTCGAATACCTCAGTTCGCGCTCTTTCATTATAGCCATCGCCGGTGTTCTCGTCGGCGGACTTGTCGGCTTCTCGTTAGGTCGCTCGCACATCGGTTCGACGTCGGTCCAGCAAAGAACGACGTCAAAGAATCATACGACCGCGGCGGTTTCCAAGTCCGGGAAAACTGCGCTCTTTTCCGCGAGCGACGATGATCCTTCTCACGTCTCGTTAGGCAACATCACCACGGTCCCGTTCCAGGAACTGTATGGCGTCCTTTCATCGCTTCCGCCGGAAAAGCTGGATGAGCTCGCCGCGCAACTAAGACAATTGCCCGATGACAAACAAACTGCGGCCAAGATCGCCACTTTTTTCAAAGCGTGGGCGCACATCGATCCGAAGGCAGCTTTGCGCGCAGCGATCGCATTTAAATCAGCCGAAGCAAAAACGACCGCGATCACTGCGGTGATTGACAGCGCGGATGCGACGCAGGCCGAAGCATTGGCCAAGGCGATTCGCGAATGGCCCGAGGGCGCCCTCGGCCGCGGACAGCGCGACAGTTTTCTCGCTTCAGCCCTGGCGAAATGGGCGCAGGTCGCGCCCGCGGACGCGGCCAAGTTCTTCGATGCGAACTCAGTCGCGGGCAGACATTTTTCCTGGACGGCCTCAGTTATCGCGCAAAACTGGGCCCCGCTCGACCCGCAGGCGGCGATGAGTTGGGCGCAATCGCTCGCCGACAAAGATGGATTCAATAACGCGCTCAGCGGCGCGGTTACGGGCTGGTGGTCGAAGGATCACGCCGCGGCGGAAGCCTACGCGCTGGCGCACATGAGCGATGCGGCGGGACGGCAGCTGGCGACGCACCTCGCTAATTACATGTATTCGCGCGAGCCGGAGCGGGCGAAAGATTGGGTGAGCAGGTTGCCCGATGTGCAGGCACGGCAGCAGGCGACGAACATGCTCGTGGGTCAAATGTGCTGGAGCGATCCCCAGGCGGCAGCGGAATGGGCCGCGACGCTTCCCACGGATGTGCGCGACACCAGTCTGCGCCTCGCCGTTCATTCATGGACGGCGACGGACGCTTCGACCGCGGGCGACTGGATTAACACTTTGACCGGCGCGGCCCACGACCAGGCAGCAAGCGCTTACACCGCCAGTCTAGCTAACAAGAATCCGGCCGCAGCGGCGCAATGGGCCATGAGTATTTCCGATGTGAAATTGCGAGACAGCTCGCTCGATCGTGTCGCGAGTGAATGGCTGCGCAAAAACGCCGGCGAAGCGTCGGCCTGGATTCAGAATAGCGGTCTGCCGGTCAATCAAAAGCAGCGGCTGCTCGCGCTCGCGCCGAAGCAAGGCGGCGGCTGATAACGCTTGCAGGCGCGACATGGCGCTGGTGAGAATGTCGTTGTGCGTGCGCTTGTAGTTCTATTGGTGCTGTTCTTCGTCGCGGATGCGCTGCTCGCGGATGAATTGACGCGCGCGGTGCAGGAGCAACTCACCGCGCAAGGCGCCTACACTGGACCACTCGATGGTCGGCGCAGCGAGGAGTTCATCAAAGCGCTCAAGGCTTATCAACAGGGACACGATTTGTCAGCGACCGGCGTGATCGATAAAGCGACCGCCAAAGCGCTGGATGACGAAAGCGGGCTGGCGCTACCGCAAGCAGCGACCGCGCCCGCAAGACCTGCGGCATCCGTTTCACCCTCGTCACCACCATCAACGCCGCGCCCATCTGTTGCGCCGACTGGGACCCCTTGGATTTCACCCGTGCCAGCATCGACAGCGCGTTCGTCGAGCACGCTGAGTCCAACACCAGCTCCAACCCTGACGCCAATTCCGACTGTTTCGGCGCCAAGTCCAACGCTGGTGCCAACCGCCTCCGCTACTTCGCCGACCTCGACACCGGCGCCTTCGCCGAGTCCCACGGAATCCGCAGCGCCGCCGTCGGCCGAATCACCGCAGTTCAGCAACGAACGCATCACCAGTTTCCTCCGCGCCTTTCTCAAGGCCGGCGAAGGAAAATACGTCACCCCGCAGCTGCGCTTCTTTTCCTTTCCCGTCGATTACTTCGGGCATGGAAAAGTGAACGCGCAATTCGTCCGCAGCGATACGCTGCGTTACATGCGACGATGGCCGCGACGGCGTTACATGTTCACCGAGCCGCCGAAACCTATTGCCGTGGAGAACGAGACGGCGACAGTCGATTTCACTATCGCCTTTACGGTGCAAAGAGGGAAGCGCCAAGCCAATGGCCGGACGACGAACCGCGTCACGCTGCGCGAGAGTAAAGGTGAGCTGAAGATCATCGCGATAAAGGAACAGCGCGTGGCGGATTCGCCCTGAAACGGTAGAGCGAACATTAGTCGCGGCGTTGTCCCTGCCGCCCCACCACCGCTGCGGAGACATCCGCTACAGCGTGCCGAAATACCGGTCTCCGGCGTCGCCCAACCCGGGAACGATATAGCCGAATTCGTTCAGCTCGGGATCAACCGCGGCGCAATAGATCGGCACGTCGGAGTGCGCGCTTTGCAATTGCTCGATGCCGGCATCGCACGCCACCACGCAAATGAACTGGATCTGCGCCGCGCCCTGGCTCTTCAACAACGCCGCCGCTTCACACGCGCTGTGACCCGTGGCGAGCATCGGATCGAGCAACACCACTTGCGCGGCGGCGAGATTCACCGGCAGCCGGCAATAGTAATTCACCGGCCGCAGCGTCACTTCATCGCGATACAGACCGATGTGACCGACCGCTGCTTCGGGCATCACGCGCAGCATTCCTTCGAGTAATCCCAAACCGGCGCGCAAGATCGGCGCGAACACCACCGGCCGCGCCAGCTCCGCGGCGCACATCGGGGCGAGCGGCGTCTCGATCGCGCGCTCCAGCATCGGCCAGTCGCGTGAAGCTTCGCCCAGGAGCAGCATCGCGATCTGCTCCAGCGCGCGGCGAAATTCGTGCGTGCCAGTTGTTTTATCGCGCAGCCGCGACATCTTCGCCGCCATCAGCGCATGCTCGACCAGATGAACATTGCTCAACACCGGCGACACGGCCTTCGTTTTACTCGCCCCGACCATCGCGGTGAAGCGAAATCGCGCCCAATCACCGCCGCTCACCGCGGCGAAAGAGCTGCATGACGCGAAGGACCCGGCGTTATCCCATCGGCGCGGAGCTCGTCGCTCCGGGTGAGGCGCACTTCCGCGTCTGGGCGCCGAAAGCGCGCACAATCGAGGTGGCGATCGACAATCAATTCCATTCCCTCGCCGCGGAGGGCGGCGGCTATTTTTCCGGAGCGGTCAACTGCGGCGCCGGCGCGCGCTACAAATTCCGCCTCAATGGCGGCGACAGTTTCCCCGATCCCGCTTCGCGATCTCAGCCCGACGGTCCGCACGGCGCCTCATGCCTCGTCGATCCCTTCGCATTCGAGTGGAGTGACGCCGGCTGGTCCGGCATCAAAATGCCCGGCCAGGTCATGTATGAGTTCCACGTCGGCACCTTCACACCGGAAGGCACCTGGCGCGCTGCGATGGAGAAACTCCCGACGCTGAAAGAGACTGGCATCACTGTTCTGGAGATGATGCCGATCGCTGATTTTCCAGGACGCTTTGGCTGGGGTTACGACGGGGTGAATCTCTTCGCGCCTTGCCGGCTCTACGGCTCGCCGGATGATCTGCGCGCGTTCATCGATGGCGCCCACGCGCTCGGGCTCGCCGTTATTCTCGACGTCGTTTACAACCACTTCGGCCCGGACGGAAATTATCTCGGGCAATACTCAGACGATTACCTCAATCGCGACGGCGAAAACGAGTGGGGCGACGCGATCAATTTCGACGGCAGGAACTCAGCGCCGGTGCGCGAGTTTTTCATCACCAATGGCCGCTATTGGATCGAAGAATTTCACTTCGATGGCTTCCGTTTCGATGCCACCCAAAGCATTCACGATCGCTCGGAAGAATACATCGTCGGCGCCATCGGCCGCACCGCGCGCGAAGCAGCCGGCGCACGCGACATTTTGCTCGTGGCGGAAAACGAGCCGCAGGAAACGAAGCTCGTTAGGCCGGAGAGTGCCGGCGGCGACGATCTCGACGGCC
>QHBL01000142.1 GCA_003244125.1 Chthoniobacterales bacterium | reverse complement strand
TGTAGCTTGATCAATCTGTTCCGGTCACCGCTTGCGCGGCGACCAGAGATTCTTTGATAACTGAAACTCTCTGGCTGGGACATCTTACCTTCCCAGCCGCTTATTTCAGACTCAGCTCTTAAAGTTGTACTTTCTTACTACCCTGTATGTAGATGTCAAAGAACCCGCAGTCCGCACATTCCGAGCACAAAAAAACTCAATCTCGTCTCCCGACTTGAATCGTTTCCGTTTCAACCCGGGACAAAATTGAGCCTCAATTTGCAGTCCCTAAATGTGCGAGAACAAACTCCGTCCGCGTCCAAGCTTCAGGAATCCCGCGCTCAGCGGGACGACCACAGTAACGCATGCGCGAAAACCGTCAAGCGGCGCGATAAGAAAACTTGAAGATTTTCCTGCCGCAGACGCAAGTTCTTGAAGCTGAGGCACGAAATCTTTTGAACTGTGCTCCGGTGAGCATATCGTCCGCCGGGTGCCGATTCCTTTTGCCAAAAAAACGCGCGTGGTGCGCCAGCCGTCCGAGAACGGCGCTCGCAGCAAGCAGTCAACGCGTGTGACTCTCAAGCCAGGCCCGGCGTGGCGTCGCCGCAGTTTCCTCGCTGAAGTGGTAATTCCGTCGCTGTTTACTCGCCGGTCGGGCGCCGACATGGCGCCTCGGTTTCCCGCGGTGCAGCCGGGGCAGTTTTGTATCACCTGGATCGGGCACGCATCGTTCCTCATTCAAACGCACGATCGCAATGTCCTTGTCGATCCAAACTGGGCGAAATGGCTGAAGGTGATCAAGCGGCTGAAGCAGCCTGGTTTCCAGTTGCATCATTTACCAGATATCGACCTGGTTCTTGTCACACATGCGCACTTTGATCACCTTGATCGCCGCACGCTGCGTCGCATCGCGTCAGATCAACCCATCGTGGTGCCAATCGGCGTCGGCACGCTCGTTCACGATCTTGGCTTCGAGCTGGTGCATGAGCTGGATTATTGGCTGACGATCGAGCTGGATGGCCTGGAAGTTTCGCTCATGCCCTGTCATCATTGGGGCGCGCGATTTCTGGCGGATCGACACCGAGGCTTCGGCGGTTTCATCATCGAGGCGAATGGGCGCACGATTTTTCATTGCGGCGACAGCGCCTACTTCGATGGTTTCCAAGAAATCGGCGAGCGCCACCAGATCGAGGTCGCGCTGCTTCCCATTGGCGCGTATGACCCACCGAGTGGCCGCGAAGTTCACATGAATCCGGAGCAGGCGGTGCAGGCGTTCGTTGAGCTCGGCGCACAGAAGCTCGTGCCGATGCACTACGGTTCGTTTCGCCTCGGCTACGAGCCGCTGGATGAACCGCTCACGCGTTTGCTTTCGTGCGCAGGCGAGATTGGCGTCAAGGACAAGGTGCTGGTGATGAAAGAAGGCGAGCCGGTTCTTTTATGATGTGAATAGTGACTGGTGACTGGTGAATCGCAAAGCAGCAACAACTATTCACTATTCACCAGTCACGATTCACATCTGCTAAGGCAAGCGGCGCGCTGATAGCGGCAGCGCTTGCCACCAGCTTCTGCCTGCTCCTGCTCGCGCGTAATCCACTTGTCTTCTGGAATGACGATTACCAGATTTCCATTCTGCCGGTCTTCGCCGATGTGGCGCGGGCGTGGAGTCATGGCGAATGTCCGCTGTTGAGTCCGTACTCGTGGGTCTGCGGGAATCTCGCCGGTGAGTTTCAGTACGGCACGTTTTCGATTTTCGTTAATGCACTCGTCGTTTTGATTTGGAAGCTGCCGCTGTTTTTTTCCCAACAAGCAGCGGCGCTATCGATCGCGCACATCGCGGTGCTGAGTGCGGGCGCATTCTTGCTCGCGCGCGACCGCAAGTTGTCGCTCGCAAGTTCCATTTTGGTGGCGCTGATCGCATCGTTGAACGGCTGGATCATCTGCTGGGGCGCGAGCGACTGGTTCGGGGCGCTGGCTGCATTTACATGGCTGCCGTGGGCGTGGTGGGGTGCGGAACGCGCGCTCGATCAAACGAGAACACTCTGGCGCTTTCTTTGGCCGGCGCCGTTTGTTTACCTGCTGGTCACGGGTGGATTTCCCTACACGGTGCTGATGCTGCTGCTTGTGTTCGCATGGCTGGCTGTGCGGGACGTAGTCAGCACGCGCGAGCTAACGACGATTGTGCCGTTGATAGTTGGCACCGCGCTCGGTTTTGGTCTCGCCGCACCAGCGTGGCTCGCGCTGCTCGATTATGTGCACGGCTCCGCACGCGAAACGTTGCAGCCGTCATCTCATTTTCAGTGGCTCGTGCCGTGGAACGCCTGGCCCGCTCTCGTGCTGCCGAGTTGGACGGTGAATTGGCCGGATTTTTCATCACGCATGGCACCTCACGCAGGGACTGAACTGAACTGCGGGCTAGTTCCGGTGCCGGTGATGCTTGCCGCGCTCCTGACGAAGCCGCGCGCGTTCTTGCGAAGAACAAAGTGGGAGCTGGTGCTGCTCGCCGTTGTCGCAGCGCTCGCGATGATTCCGACAGCCGGCGTGTTTCGCTGGAGTTTTCGCTGGCTGCCGCTGTTCCATCTGGTGCTCGCTTTGTGCGCTGCCGAAGCACTGAGATTAACCGGGAGGGACACAGAGGACGCGAAGGACAGAGAGGCTAAAGCAACTACGAATAGCTCTGTGTCCTCTGTGGTGCACCTTCCTGCCGGAATCGCGCTCGTAACGGGGATCATTCTTGTCGTCGCCGCATGGATGTTTGGCTTCGATGGTCAGGATCTTTTCCCGCTGAGCTGGACCTTGCTGGCGCTCTCGATTGCGTGGCTGTTGAGCGGCTACACACGACGGCTGCGGGAATGGTCGCCAGCGGCGATCGCCTTTCTGGCGCTACTCGCAACGTATCTTTCCATCCCAACAAACTGCGGAGTCCCGAGATACAACTTCGCGCAATCGCTGCGCGATCCCGCGCCACTTGATCCGCAGCGCCTTTACATCAGCTTCTACCCGGAACCGGAGCATGCCTATCGCACTGAAGCGCATCCGCAGTCGGTCGGCCAAATCGTGCGGCCGGGCAGCACACCCATGTGGGCCGCCTTGCGTTTCGTGAACGGCTACAGCCCGATCCGCCCCGCCGGTGTCGCGCGCGAATTCGCCACCGCCATTCACGGTGAGATCGATCCCAACACGGGGGAATGGCTCGCCTGGAGCGAGGCGCACGCTGGCGGGCTGCTCGAGCGGTTAGGAGTGGATGGAATGATCGTCGCCCGCGAGTTCGATTTCGCACCACTTCCTGAAAGCGATTGGCGGCTTGTCTTTCAGAATGCCGAAGGTCGTGTTTACCATCGCGGCGGAGAGCCGCTCGCGCGCGTGCGCTCGGTCGGTGGGGATGGCAAACACGTCGTCGCGCAGGTTGTCAACATCGACGATCAACGGAATTCGCTTCAACTCCACGTCGATGTGCCGCCTGGCCACGAGCCGGCGCTGCTCGCATTTGCGCGCCCGTACTTCAGTGGTTATCGCGCGACTCTGAACGGCCGTGAGCTACCGGTCACTACCGCGCGAAACCTCACGCCCCTGGTTGAAGTTCCCGCTGGTTCGCGTGGTCGACTGACACTGAGTTATCGCCCCGCCTGGCTTATTTACGGCGGCGCAATCGCGGCAATATCTGGTTTTTTCTGGATCGCGTGCGCGACTTTTGCGACGCTCGCAATGTGTGGTCGCATGCGAGAACGTTATGCATCCTGAGCGCCGCGCTGCTGACGTCCGCGCGCGCCGCTGCGACCGGCGCGCAGGTTCTGCCTTCCTCGTGCGAAGAGAACCGCTTTTACGTCACTCCCACGACAATCGATGGGCTAATGCTCCGCTTTTTCACCGATACCGGCGGCGGTCGGTTCCTTGTTAACTCTGCCGCGGAGCGTCTGAAATTGCCCAAAAGCACGACCGAAGTGGACGGCGAAAAGGTTTCCGGCGTCAAACTCCCGTCGTGGCGCGCAGATGCATCGATTCCGCCGCTCTCGCCGAACATTTTGCCGGTGATGGATTCGTCATCTCCCGAGTTTAAGAATGCCACTTATCGCGGAATCGATGGCCTTCTAGGCGCCGCCTGGTTCGCCGACCGGGTCTGGACGTTCGATTATCCGGGGCGCCGCTTGCTCTTCGGCGGCGATCTTCCCGCGCATCAGCCAAAGGACGAAGTACGCCTTGGTTTTCAAACGGACCCGAAGACTCACGCGCGCCCGACGAATTTCCCGCGCATCACTGTGGAAATCGACGGCGCGCCCATCGACCTCCTCTTCGATACCGGCGCGTCCACTGAACTGACTGACGCCGCGCGCAAGCAGATTGCAGATGATCGGCCAACTGCGCGCGCCACGAGTTTCATCGTGGCGGAGGTTTTCGCCCGCTGGCATGAGCGTCATCCCGATTGGACCGTGATTGAGAATGCGGAAGTGGGAACGAATGAAGCGATGATCAAAGTGCCGCGAGTTCAAATCGCGGGTTGCGATGCCGGCCCGGTCTGGTTTACGCGCCGGCCGGACAAAAATTTTCGTCAATGGATGTCGCAATGGATGGACAAACCCATCGATGGCTCTCTCGGTGGAAACGGTTTGCGCAACTTTCGGGTGACGGTGTCCTACCCCGCTGCGGTCGCAGTTTTCCAATAGTAATCCAGGAAGACCGCTCGCGCCCCCCATGTCATCCTGAGCGGAGCGCA
>QHBL01000227.1 GCA_003244125.1 Chthoniobacterales bacterium | reverse complement strand
CCCTTGAACATTCCGATGGCAACGAGCATGGCGACGAGAAAAGGGATGATGCGCAGAATGACGTTGAAACCCTCTTTCGCGCCTTCGACGAACTCATCGTAAACCTTCACTCCGCGCGCGGCCGCGTAGATGGGGAAAAAGCTAAGCAGAAATGGAATGGCGAGAAGTGAGAGCGCGTTGACGCCGCGGACGAACGCATTCGTTTCCGTGGCAGGAGCGAAGCCGAATGCTTGCGGCCACACAATTCGCACGAACATCGCGGCGAAAAACAATAGCAGCGCCGCAACGGCTATGCGGCCGAAAATGTGTGGCCTTACCGCAGTCTTGTTGTAGCCGCGGTCATCGATAACGGCTGGTAATTCGGTGACGGTACCGGCTTGGACCGCCGCACGCTGGTCGTCGCTGGCGACTGCGGCTACAGCATCGACTCCGCGATCGACATGAAACCAGGGAAGCTTCTCCAGGATTTTCACCGCAATGATTGCCGTCGTTGCGGCGCAAAGCGTCGCCAGCAGTGCGGTGCCCACAATTGCGGTCGGCCGAGTGGAACCGGAAGCGGCGAGAATGGCGATGGCGGTTGCCGGGATGAGTTGCACCGAGGCGGTGTTGATGGCGAGAAAGGTGCACATCGCGTTGGTGGCGATGCCCGGGCGCGGATTGAGCGATTCGAGATCGCGCATGGCGCGCAGGCCAAGGGGCGTGGCGGCGTTGCCAAGACCGAGCATGTTCGCCGCCATGTTCATCACCATCGCGCCCATGGCGGGATGGTGCGGCGGAACTTGTGGAAACAGGCGACGCATCAGTGGCCGCAGCGCGCGCGCGATTTTTTGCACCAAGCCTGAGCGCTCGGCCAGCCGCATCACGCCGAGCCAAAGCGCCATCACGCCGATCAGGCCGAGTGCGATGGTCACGGCGGTTTTCGCGCCATCGAATGCGCCATCGGTCACATCCTTCAACCGATCGTTCCATCCGCCAATGAGAACGGCGAGAAGAACGAGCGCGAGCCAAATATAATTCAACACGCGCTACGTTTACGAACAACGCGCCCGCCGTCGAGCGATCTGCGCGTTAGCTGGTAACGTCCGTAGCTCGCTGTAGCCGTCGCCCTGCGCGCGACGCGAGAGAACGTTTTCGGTCGGCGTGAAGTGTTGCGTCACGCAACCTGGCGCTTCGCACAGCGAAGCGGCTACAGTTCCGCTCTTCGCCAGAGCGAAGCGGCTACGATTATAACTGCCGTCGGCCTGCTCGCGCAATCTTTGGCGGTCGTCGGCGGCAGCGGAGATCACGCGGTCGTATTCACAGGCGCATCAGGATTTCACCTAAGGACTGTTCGTGCACCTAACCGATTGTGGCCGGCGAAGCAGCGCGTCAGATTCGCAGCCTCATGATCGATCTCAAACGTGAGCCTGCTGACAAGCTCGCCATTCTACAGCGCGCAGATCATTTCCGCGCCTGGGAATCGCTCGATGACAAACGTGTTTGCGTCCTCTGCGACAAGACATTCACCGGCCACGATGTCGTCATTTCGCATGATGACCGCGGCGACCAGCTGCGCTGCCCGACGCGCGAATGCCTTTCGCATGTCCATCAGTGGGTTTATCCCGGCAATCCACTGGTGAGCGAAACGGCTCATGCGGATTGGTGGCAGGCGTTGGGCAACGCCGCGAAAAGAGCGAACGCATTATGATTGCGCCCACCGCGGATTTTCAATCGGCGAGCGACGAAGCCATCATGGGCGCGATTACCGAGCGCGATGAGAACGCGCTGGCCGCGCTCTACGAGCGGCATGGAGACACGCTGCGCTCGATCATCGAGAGCGTCATTCATGAGCAGGCGGAAGCGGAGGATGTGTTGCAGGAAACACTGCTGCAAGTCTGGAAACAGGCGCGCAATTACGCTCCGCGTGTGGGCAAGCCGCTGGGCTGGCTCACCACCATCACGCGGCGGCGCGCCATCGATCGGCTGCGGCGGCGCCAGGCTTACATTCGGGTGAAAGATCGTTACGAGGAGCAGCTCAATGAATTGCCCTCCGGCGCGAGCACCACGGTGGACGGCGACGCGGAAATGGAGCGCGCGGATCTTCGGAAATACCTGTGTGACCAGATGGCGTCGTTGCCGCCATTCCAGCGCGAGGCGCTCGAGCTTTCATTTTTCACCGGGATGAGCCACCGCGAAATTGCTGCCACGACGGCGGACCCGCTCGGGACGGTGAAGACGCGGTTGGAATTGGGGCTGCAAAAATTGCAGACGTGGCTCAAACCACTGCAACAGAAGATTTGATAATGATGATGGGCTAAACCCATCGCTTTGCGGAAAGAGACGTGCCGGGGCCTCGAAGGCTGAGCGGGAAAACGTCGGGGCACCCGGCCTCTTTTTGCTGAAGAAAGAATACCGCGAGCTCACAGTCATCCCGAGCGTCAGTCGAGGGACCCCGCTGCCAAACCTTTCAGCTAACTTCCACGGGATCCCTCGACTTCGCTCGGGATGACCGTAGAATCACGATATGGAACAACCACAGATCACCGCCTACCTGAAGACATATTGCGGATGGAGCGGCGGCGTGCGCGCCGTTTTCAAGAAATACAATTTGCCGTTTACCGAAAAAGACATCATCCAGAACCCGGCTTTTCGCTGGGAGATGGAAACAAAAAGCGGCCAGCCGCTGTCGCCCTGCGTGGAGATCAATGGGCACATGCTCCCGGATGTGAGCGGCGAAGAAGTCGAAGAGTACTTGATCGACAACAAGATCGTGCAGCCAAACGCCGCGGCGACAGACGTTCCCATCGACGCGCCCTGCGCGCACGAGCAACACGCCGCGCCGGTGAATTTACGGCTGTAAGACAGCCGTCTCGGCTGCCGGCGAATCATAGTCGCATTACTCGACCAGCGGAACGCCTGTATGCCGCGACAGGCCAGAGGCCTGTCTTCCGATGTGGCGAATAGCGCCTTTGCGCATATCGTCCATTCACCAGGATGAAGTTGTTCGCCAAAGGCGGCGTGACCGAGCCGAAGAAAAAAACAGGGCGTCTCTGGCGCTGGGGCTGGAAAATTTCGCTGCTCGCGCTTGTCGGCGGC
>QHBL01000121.1 GCA_003244125.1 Chthoniobacterales bacterium | reverse complement strand
AGCCAGCGTTTCTCGAACTCCAGCAACGGCAACGTCATGCGATTGCCCAGCGGATTGCCGAGCCGGCCGCCTTGCGCGATGGACGCGTGCTCGCGCGTAAGCTGCACCTTGGCGTTCTGCATCGTCATCAGCACCGCGTTGCGCTGAAGCTCGAACAAGCGCACCGAGAGGTTGAAGAAACCCGGCTCGGGATAGCGCTCGGTAAAGGTAGCGCGGTAGCTGCGCTCGAATGCGACCTGACCTTGTTGCAGGACAATGCGGCGAGCGCGATCGAGTGGCCGCCGCAGCGTCATACGCCAGCCGTGCCTGCGCATCGAGCTTTGGAAGCAGGCGTAATCCCACAAATGCACTCCGCGCCACAAAGTATCGGGTGGATCGACCAGGAAGAGTTGGTTTTTATGAAAAAGAAGATTAGCCGGTTTGTAGTCATAATAGACCTGACCTTTGCGCACAGTCGCGCGCGATAGTTTCTCCAGCGTCCTTTGCAGAAGCTCGCCTTCAGCCCGCGATAATCGCCACGGAGCCGCCGCGAAGTCACGCCCCAGAAGCTCGACTGGCATCGCCGAAATATCTTCCGTGCGCGCCGCCTGAATGCGCGCCAGGATTTTCCCGGCCAGATCACATGCCCTGAGCACATCGGAACTGGTCCAGGCGAGCGTCTCGATGTTTTTGCCCGCGGCGAACTCCATCACCAGCACGCGCTTCTGCGGCAGCAAGGCCAGCGCTTTTGGCACACGCAACCCGGAAATGTTCAGAGCTGCCAGACGCTGCAATTGCTCGAACTGGTAACGCAGCATGGCGTCACTGCCCATGACCAGTTGCTTCGCGATCGCCACGCTGCCATCTTCGAACTCGATGGTATAAACGCGATTGCGCCAATTCTGCGCGCGCAGGTTTAGCTTGCGAATCGATTTCGCCAGCGCCTTCTCCAGCTCACCGGAAGTTGGTTCCACCAGGGTATCCTTCTGAGCGGCCCGCATAGCTTCGACACGGCGCTGCGCCGTTTGCACATAACCGCAATCTCGCACCTCCGGCGCGCCGGCGTCTGCGGTCGGCATTGCGTCCATGTTAGCGCTGAGATGCGTCAACTCGGGTGCCCGACCCGGAGCGGGTGTGGAAAGACCGTTCATACTGTTGCTTGTAAAAAAGCGCGGCGATTCTCCTGGCTGGCTGGCCTGCTAGGTTCACAACATCTTTCGTGCCTATTCTCCTTTACGGGATTTCGGCGCGATTGGCTACGACTGAGTGATTTCCAAAGGTAACGGCGTCATCACTGTTCACACCTGGTGCTGACAATCATACCGAAGCGCGAGGGGTAAAGCAGGCGTAAAAAAATTGGAAAAAATGCGAGGCAAGGAGCGCCGGGCGCGCGGCCTGCTTATAATTTCCATAATTCACCATGAGAACAATTCCCCTCCGCTTCCGTACTCCGACAATCCTCGCATTTTATCTGCTCGCGACGCCCTGGGCTTTCGCGAAGCCGTTTCCTGCCGGTATCGTCAACCTTTGCACGGGGCAAATTACGCCCAAGAACACGCTCGGAAACCTTGCCAAGCGACCCTGGGCGAACCCGAACGTGAGTGGCATGCGCGTAAAGACCCAGTGGCGTTATGCGCAACCGAACTCCGGCACATACGATTGGACCGGCCTCGACGAAGCTCTAGGCCTCGCCAATGCCAACGGAAAGTTCCTCGGTCTCTCAGTCGTCGCCGGACTCAGTACCCCGCCATGGGTTTACGATGCTGGCGCGACGAAATATGTGCTACGCGACGGGACGAACGGCGCCATGCCATTGCCGTGGGAGGATGCCTTCCTTAGCCGATGGACAGGCTTCATCCGCGCTATGGGCGTGCGCTACGATGGCAATCCTGCGCTCCGTTATGTGGTGATCTCCGGCCTTGGCCAGGCGACCGAAACCTACCTTGCGAAAACGTCGGCCGACGCCACTGCGTTGACCGCGTTGGGCGGACCGTCAGCGTGGGTAAGAGCGGCCAAGCAGATCATCGCTGCCTATGCGGAGGCATTTCCCACCACGCCTTTTTTCATGACCATGGCAATCCCGTTCCCCAGCACTGATCCGCGGCCTTTGCACGATACCGCCCTTTTAGCGGAGCAGGAAGTCGTGAATTGGGCCGTAGCCACTTACCCAGGCCGCTTCGGACTCATGACGGCTTCGCTGAATGCCCATTCGGCCACTGGTTATTATCCGAACCTGGCCATCTACAACTATCATCTCGCGCAGCCCGCCGGCTTCCAAATGCTCGCGTCTAACTTCCAGGATGGCGGTGTTCGTAACCGCGGCACACTCGCGGATTGCATCGCCGCAGGTATTCAACTCGGGGGTAAGTTCGTCGAGGTGTACGAGGCTGACGTGGACGATCCCGCACAGCAGGGCTTACTCGCCGCTGAAGATATCGCTTTGAACGCTGTGGCCGGACCGTAGGACGACGTTAGCTCGCACTCGACGCACGCTGAGTCGGTCCTGCTCCCACGAGAGGCAATCGCTGTTGCCATCTATTCACTTACTGGTACACGATTAGCTCCGGTTGGTGACTTGGACAAGCTCGCTTACTGTCTTAAATCCGCGTGCGAGTAATATGAACACCGCACACCTTCGTAGCTCTTTTGAACGAGTCAGACTCCTGTTGAAAATCGGCAGCCGGCCACGTTCACGCTTCGAGCAATTACGGCTCCATCTCAACCGCGCTTCGCTCGGTTTGCCGTTTCCGCGAAATGTGCCGCCGCTAGATTCCTCCGTCCCGCCGCCTCTCGTCGTCGGGGCGACGGGCGGCTCCGGCACGCGTGTCATGGTTGGTGTGTTGCGGAAAGCCGGTTGGTTCATGGGCAATCGCGTCAACCCGCGTAATGAAGACTCGCTACCCATCGCATGGTTCCTCACCAAGTGGCTACAGCAGCTCAACGATTTTCCTAATGTTGATGTCGAGATCCTTGCTGCTGCCATCGGCGATTTTCGCCGAATGGTGCACATCCATCGGCGCGGCATCGGATCAGTAGACGCAGCCTGGGGCTGGAAAAACCCGCGCAGTCTCTGGCTCGTTCCGTTCCTGGTTAATCAATTTCCCAAGCTCAAGTTCGTGCACATGATCCGCGACGCGCGCGACATGATGTTATCGGAGAACATCTATTTTCTCCGCCAGAACGGGCATTGGTTACTCGGACCGGATTGGTGGCGCGATCCGGAGGCAGCGCAGCTCGAGCTATGGCGCAAGAGTAACAAACGCGCAGTGCAATTCGCGGAGAAGTATTTAAAGGACCGCTATCACATGGTGCGCTATGAAGATCTTTGTCAAAGGCCGGACGAGACAGTGAGCGCGCTCATGCAATTCCTCGGCCGGCCTGAGATCGATGTGGCGCCACTGGTTGAAGGTATTCGCGACCGCGGCAATATCGGTCGGTGGCGCAAGGACGCCTCAAGTAAAGGGCATGAGCTGGATTTCGAAGCGCGTGCTGACCTGGAGCGGTTCGGTTATCAAACCTGACCGGCGCAACTTGATTTCACGTAATGGGGTTGCTAATTGCGTGGGTATGCAGACGTGGCGGGCTTTCGTAAAGCACTTTTATCTCCTTCTCGCGTTCCTGCCCGCACCGGCCCTCGCGGCTGAGGGCCCACCGCTAAGGACAGGAGTATGGTT
>QHBL01000085.1 GCA_003244125.1 Chthoniobacterales bacterium | reverse complement strand
CTCGCTGTCACATCGGACTGCGAACCGCTCCTGCCCGCCATTCGACAGGTGGATCAAACATTTGTTTTCAAACGCGGAGTGCGTGACCTGATCGTCTCCCGCAAACTGCGCGCGAGCGGTTTCGATTGCGTGATCGATTTCACCCGTAACGATCGCTCAGCGTCGCTCGCTCTTCTGAGCGGAGCGCCGCAACGGATTGTGACGGATCGCCTGAGACGCAAGTCGCCGGTTCGCGCGCGGGTTTACACCGAGTTTGCCGATTGTGCGATGCCGAAGATGCACACCGTCGATTACAATCTCGCCCTCCTTCACCCGCTCGGAATTTCAGGCGCGCCGGCTGAACCCATCCTTCAACTTCCCCCGTATGCAGCTGACGCCGCCGCTGCGCTCATCCAGCGCGAGCTCGGCGAACAGCCGTTCGCGATTTTCCATCCCGGTTCAACCCGCGCCGAAAAATTCTGGGAGCCTGATCGCTGGGCGAAAGCGATGGCATTTGCCAAAAACGAGCTGGAGCTTCAGCCCGTTATCACCAGCGGCAATAGCCCGCTCGAACACGCGCACATCACACAAATTCAGTCGCACGCGCGCATTCCCGTTATTGATCTAACCGCTCGCCTCGATCTGCTTACGCTCACAGCCCTCATCGCCCGCGCGCGTTTGCTCGTCACGGTCGATTCCGCCCCGATGCATCTCGCCAGCGCGGTGAAAACTCCGCAAGTGATCCTCTTCGGTCCAACCAACCCATTCCACTGGCGGCCGCGCACCAGTCCCGCTGCCATTCTTTTCGGCGCGGCACGCGAACCGCTCCAGCAATACCAGCCGCGCGCGCCCACGCTTCCGATGAACCAAATCTCGACGGCTGCCGTCATCGATGCTATGCGTTCGATGCACACGGCGCCAGCGGCGTCAGCCGTATGAGCAAGGAAAAAGCGGGGAAGAAAAAGCAGAAGCTTTCGTTTCGCCAGACCATCCAGCAGGCATGGAATCCGTACCGCCGGCTTTACGGTTACGTCCGTCCCTACAAATGGCGTTTCTTTCTCGGCCTCGGCCTCGGTTTTCTCTTCGGCGCCGTCAGCGGCCTTCTGCCGCTTGTTCTACAAAGAGTCACCACTGCCATTTTCCATGGCTCGGCCCCAAACCCGACTGACATTGCCCACCGCGCTCAGCTGCTCAACGCCGGCGGCTCAGTCAAAGCGATTGTCGGGACGTGTCTATTAATCCCGGCCGTCATGACCATTCGAAGCCTCGTCGCTTACGGCAACACCTATTGCATGAACTGGGTCAGCAATCGCGTAGTGACAGACATTCGCAACGAGCTTTTCGCCAAAATCCTCAATCAATCGATGTCGTTCTTTAATAAACGCCGCGCCGGCGATCTGATGTCACGCGTGACCAACAACACCATGGCCATGCAGACCGCGCTAACCATCGTGAGCAGTGACGCCTTTAAGCAGCCCGTTTCCATCATCGTTGCCGTGGGAGTTCTTCTCTACATGGATTGGAAGTTCACTATCGCGGCCCTGATCCTTTTCCCTTGCTGCATCATTCCCATTCAGGTCTTCGGCAAACGCGCGCGCAAAGCCGTGCAGCGCCAGTATGCGGAGATGGGGCAGATGGTGGTGACAATGCAGGAAAGCTTTGCCGGCATCCGTGTCATCAAATCATTCACCCGCGAAAAATATCAGATCAAAAATTTCAGTCGCACCACTCGCGAGCAGTTCAACAACATGATGCGGATGATCAAGGCCACGGAAGTGACCGGTCCGCTGGTGGAGACGCTGGCCGCGATCGGCGTCGGTTTCGCCTTGCTTTATGTCTACATGGCCGGTCTCAGCGCCGGCCGGTTCCTCGCTTTGTTCGGCGGAATTTTCATCCTTTATGATCCAGTCAAGACGCTGAGCAAGATTCACATCGTGATGCAGCGCTCGATTGCGGCAACGGTTGAAATCTTTTCGATCCTCGACGCCAAACCCGATGTGCAGGACGCGCCGGCTGCGCGAACGCTGACTTTTTCGCTCGGTCAGCTCGATTTCGAGGCCGTTACCTTCCGCTATCCGGAGACCTCTGTTGATGCGGTCAAGAACCTCACGCTTCGCATCGAGGCGGGTAAAAGCTACGCTCTGGTTGGAGCCAGCGGCGCGGGCAAGAGCACGATTCTTTCGCTCATTCTGCGCCTCTACGATGCGACTTCGGGCAGCGTGCGGATCGATGGCCACGACTTGCGCACCGTGACCCAACAATCATTGCGCGAACAGATCGGCCTCGTCACGCAGGACACATTTCTTTTTCACGATACCATTTATAACAACATCCTGTTCGGCCGCCTCGATGCCACGCGCGAAGAAGTCTATGCCGCAGCGCAGATGGCTTACGCGCACGATTTCATTCTGGCGCAAGCGAACGGCTACGACACAATCGTCGGCGACAAAGGCATGCTCCTTTCCGGCGGGCAGCAACAGCGGCTCGCCATCGCGCGCGCCGTGCTCAAGAACGCGCCCATTCTCTTGCTCGACGAAGCGACCTCAGCGCTCGATTCCGAATCGGAAAAGCAAATTCAGCTCGCCTTGCAGACATTAGCCGCGGGCAAAACGGTCGTCGCCATCGCGCACCGCCTCTCCACGATTTTATCATCCGATCAGATCGTGGTCATGGATCATGGACGGGTCAAGGAAATCGGCACCCATGCGGAGTTGCTGGCGAAGTCCGGCTATTACCGGCGGCTTTACGATCTGCAGTTCAATCGCGGGGAGGAGCACAAGGAGCCGGCACCGGAAGAGTTGGTCGAGGTGGTGGGCTAACGAGGAATAGTACGGCCTGCCATCCCGAGCGGAGTCGAGAGATCCCGCTGCGCTACCTTTAAGCTAACCTTCCACGGGATCCTTCGACTTCG
>QHBL01000414.1 GCA_003244125.1 Chthoniobacterales bacterium | reverse complement strand
GGCGTAGAAGGTGGAATCGATCTCGACCGTGGGGAAAAAGCGCGCGTACCAGGCGAGCCACTCGGAAGTGGGAAGCTCGCGCGGGTAGAACACTTCGCGCCATTCTTCAAAGCTCCAGGCGCACGAGCCGATGCGGACTTTATGCTGATGAGTAAGGTTCAAACGGCATAGCTAAGTTACTCCAGCGAACGAAAAACGTTCAATCTTGTCTAACGAAACAGCACTGGTAATCCGGGGCGGTGAACTTGACGGAACTCCAGAGGCAACTACCCTGCGACTGAATGGGAACCCGGCTTCTTCTCCTGCTTGTACTTAGCGCACTTTGCAGTGCGGGGCAGGCCTCTGTCATTTTTCGCCCCGGCGAAAAAGCAAAGGTTCTCGCGCCGGGAGAAGAGGAGATCAACGGCAACGCGCAGCAGCTTTTTAACATTGCGCAGGAGGCGGAGCGAAAGGGCAACTCCAGCCGCGCGCTCAAAGCTTACACGTCCATCTGGCGCAAGTATCCGCGCGATACGCTCGCGCCCGGCGCAGCTTACCGAGCGGCTCAACTGCGGGAAGATGCGCGTGATTACATCAAGGCGGCACAGGCTTATCGCGTGGTGGTCGAAAATTATCCCGGCAGTCCGCATTTCGAGGAAGCGATCGAGGCGCAGTTTCGCATCGGTGAGATGTATTTGAATGGGAAGAAACTGAAGCTGCTCGGTATTCCGCTGGCTAGTTCAATGGATCGCGCGGTCGAGATTTTCGCCGCTGTGGTCCGCACTGCGCCGTATGGCAAATACACCGCACGCGCGCAGTTCGACATCGGTCTGGCGCGGCAGAAGCAGGGGGCAAACGACGCCGCCATTCAGGCTTACCAGGCGGTGATCGACAAATTTCCCAACGATCCGGTGGCTGCGGATGCGCAATATCAGATCGGCTACATCTGGCTGGAAGCGGCGCGGCATGGGACGAACGATGCCGCGGCGGTGACGAACGCGAAGACCGGATTTGAAGATTTTCTCTTTCGCTATCCCAAGAGTGAGAAGGCGCAGCAAGCGCGCGAGAACCTGGCCAGGCTGGAGCAGAAGGCCACGACGGACGCTTTCAAAGTGGCGAAGTTTTACGATAAGGAGAAGGCTTACCGCGCCGCTGTCATTTACTACAGCGAAGTGATTCGGGAACAGCCTGGCTCATCGGCCAGCGAAGTGGCGAAGCGCCGCATCGACCAGATTCGGGCTAAAGTGGGCGATGCGGCTTTGCAGCCCGCCGTGGCGACGAACGATAAGAAGAAGAGTGTCGCCTCGCGTGCTCAGAACGGCGGACCGGGCAAGCCGCAATTGCGTGGCGGTGACTCGGAAGTGGCGCCCTTGCCGCCGCCGGAGCAGGATAGCGCGTTGCCGCCGCCCGCATCATTACAGCAGCCGACGACGACTGCGCCGGAAACCTTACCGACTCCCGAACCGCAAGCTTCAGCCACGCCTGAACCAGAAGCATCACCCTCGCCCACTCCTGCTGATTCGGCCGCTTCGCCGGCGCCGTGAAATATTTCCTGGCGGCAGCCTCTTTGCTGTTGGGCGGTTGCCTCGGCTACCAGATCGGCCCGGTAAAGCCGAGCGTTCTGCGAGACGTGCACGTTATTGCCGTGCCGACATTCGCCAACAAAACATTGCTGCCGCGAATCGAAGTTCTCGTCACCGACACCGTGATTAAACAACTGCATCAGGACGGCACCTTCCGGGTCGCTGAAGAAGAGCAGGCGGACGCGGTATTGAAGGCAGATATTACCGATATTACCCGCACTCCGGCACGGTCTGTGCGGGGAAATGTGCTGGCGACTACGGAATTCAACCTCATCATGCATGTCAGATACAGCCTCGTCTCGCGCTCCGGCGCCGCTCTCATGCCGCCCACTGACGTCACCGGCACCACGAGCTTTTTCGTCGGCACCGATGTGACCACTGACGAACGACAGGCCTTGCCGTTGGCAGCGGAAGAACTCGCGGGTCATCTGGTTACGCAATTGAGCGAAGGCTGGTGACGGATGCCGTGAAAGGCGAACGCCATCTTTGGTCGGTGCTCAATGACAAGCTGGAGATGCTGCGCGCGAGCAAGCAGCTGCCAGAGGCGATCCGCGTCGGTGAAAGCGCTCTCGAGCTGGCCCAGCGAAGTTTCACGCCGGCTGATCCCGAGCTGGCCTTGAGTCACGAGAAGCTGGCGTCGCTTCATGAGGAAAATGGCGACCGCGCTGCCGCCAAACAACTTTTCACTGCGGCGCATGCCCTCCTGGAGCAAGTCACGCCGCGGGATGCAAACGCGATGTTCCGCTCCGCCCGGCGCCTGGCCCGCCTCTGCGACGAGGTGGGCGAAAGCGAGACCGCCATCGCATGGTATGAAAAGGCGATCGACGCGGCCGCGACAGTTCCGGAATTGCCGCACGAAAGCGTAGGCACACTTCTGAACAACATCGCGCTGACTTTTCGCAAAGTTGGCCGGACCAAAGCAGCGGAGCCATATTACGCCCAGGCGCTGCAATTGTACGAAGACGCGCTCGGCCCCGATCATCCCGATGTCGCGGCCGTGCTCAACAATCTCGGCGTCTTTTACACTAACGAGAAACGGTTTACCGAAGCGGAGAAGACACACCTGCGCGCTCTGGCTATTCGCCAAAAATCGTTCCCGGGAAATCATCCCGACATTGCGCAGTCGAAATGTAACCTGGCCGTCGTCTATCATTCGCGTGGAGATTATGAGCGTGCGTCGGAGCTGTACCGCGCCTCGTTAAGCGAATGGGAAGCGGCCATGGAAAAACCGCCCGCTGACTACGAAACCGTCGCCTCAAATTACGCCGACCTTCTTCGCGCGCTCGGTCAGGCGCGCAAAGCCGAGGCATTGCAGACGCGGGCGCGCAAACGGCGACAGCGATAGGGCGCCAGGCACGGTTGCATAGGGCAGCCGCATGCAGCAGCTTTCGCCCTCGCGCTCACGTGGCGGAACTGGCAGACGCGTACGGCTCAGGACCGTATGGGGCGACCCGTGGAGGTTCGAGTCCTCTCGTGAGCAATTCACCCGGCTTGGACGCACCACCCGGGCGGACTTCGCTTATCAGCAGCTATTTCCGTTGAAGACTCAGAACATGCGCCGGCTCGCCACCTGCCTTCACGTCGGCGTCTGGAGCGCTCTCACGCTCGCCTTTCTCTGCACGAGTGCGCCCCAGATCTTTCGGGGAGCGACAGGTCAATCGTTGCATCACATCAGTCGGTTACATTCCATCGACAGATCCTGCTATTCGGCACAGGAGCGCCCATTCCTTCCGAGGATCTTATCGACCTTTTCGATCGCCTGCCATCCTCTCAAGCCGTGCTCATCCTGCACAGCGACGAACCGCGCAGTCGCCTTCTCGGCCTGGTAGCAGCTTACCTCGCCACCCAGCATCCGGTGAACCTCATCAATTGTGGTCAAGAAGGTGCCGAGCCCCAAATGCGGAAAACTCATTTGGCTGCGGGGAGCACTTTTTCTTATGCCATGCACGCCTCGAGGTCCAGCGATTTCTGCCGGTCACAATGGTCAGGCGGCGCGCGCATTTCGACCGTTTCCGTCCGATCGTTTCCACTGTTGCCTCCAGGTTCTATGATTCCAGGGGGGGGGTCTCTTTTGGATTGTCGTCGCCTATGGCGGCGTCTCTTTGCTCGCGTTTTTATCTGGCAGCCGCGCGTAGCTATCTTGCTCGTCGCATTGTGTGCGCCGCTTCTGCTCTACTTCTCAGTTTACATTTCAGCGCCTGGCCTGATTACTCGCTCACTTCGCTTCTCCGTCACCCGCCTGACCATGCAGGTGGCGCCGCTCGGCTTGTGCCTTGCCGCTTTCGCCGCCGCCCGGCCGCTCCGGCAACCGCGCCGCGGCCTCGGCCAGAGTTGCGCGACGAGAATTTCTGAGCGAACGCCCGCGATTGAGTTCGCCTGAGGAGACTGCCCATTCGCGTGATCCCGATTCGGTTCGGCACATGTTCAGCCGCATTGCCGATCGCTACGATCTGGCCAATCACGTCCTAAGCTCCGGTTGCGATTTCTACTGGCGCAAACGCGCGGCGGAAATCATCGCGCGATGGAATCCAGCTTGCGTTCTCGATCTCGCGACCGGCAGCGGCGATCTTGCGCTCGCGCTCCAGCGCAAGCTGACGCCCTCAGAAATTATCGCCGCAGATTTTTCCGAAGAGATGCTTGCTCTCTCCCGGCAGAAGGGTGTTCGCAAAACCGTCATGGCAGACGCGATGAAGTTGCCCTTTGCCGATCAGTCATTCGATGCCGTCACCGTCGCGTTCGGACTGCGCAACATGCGTGACTGGGCGGCCGCGCTGCGGGAAATGCGTCGCGTTCTTACCAGCGCCGGTCACCTGCTCGTTCTCGACTTCTCGTTGCCGCAAAGCCCCCTCATCCGTGCCGCATATCGTTTTTATTTGCACAAAATCCTGCCACGCCTTTGCACGGTTCTCACGCGAGATCGCTCAGCCTACGAGTATCTCGGCGCTTCCATCGAAAACTTTCCCTTTGGCGACGCCATGTGCGAGCTCATCAACGGCGGTGGCTTCGTTCAGGCCTCCGGCGAACCATTCACCGGCGGCATCGTTACCATCTATACCGCGTCCTGTAGCGGCGGTCTGTGACCGCCGA
>QHBL01000123.1 GCA_003244125.1 Chthoniobacterales bacterium | reverse complement strand
AGCCGAGAACAGCGTTGTTTCCTGGCTGCGCCGCTCGCGCGAAGGCGAGGTCATCGTCTTTCTCGTCAACGCCACACCGGTCATTCGTTACGGCTACCGCATCCCCGCGCCCGGGGAAGGGTTTTATCGCGAGCTGATTAATACCGATGCCGAAACCTATGGTGGCGGCAATGTCGGCAACCTCGGCGGCATAAAATCCATCGCCGAACCGGGGCCGGCCTCTGGTCACGCGCTTTACGTAAATTTGCCGCCGCTGGCCACCCTCGCCTTTAAAAAAGAAAAGATTGCATTGCAGGAATGAAGTTTGGTAAGTTGCGGGAAATACCCACCCCCTTACTTATGAAAACACGTTCCCAATCCGCATTCACCCTCATCGAGATGCTCGTTGTCATCTCCATCATCGCCATTCTGGCGGCCTTCGCCGTGCCCGCTTTAACCAGCGCGCTCGCCAAGGGCCAGATGACTGGCACGCTGAATAATTCCCGGCAATTGTATCTTGCCGCGCAACAGATGGCCCTCGATGGCGCCGCCAATTCCGACGCTACTCTGACCTGGCCCGGCAACGCCCAGAACGCCGCGACTCTCACCCTCGCTCAGTACCTCACAACGCTGGTGCAAGGCGATTATCTCAAGGTCGGTGATGTCCAGAAGCTGCTGACTGCACCTGGCGCAAGCCCGACCGTTGGGTACACTACCGCGGGATCGCCGCCCGTTACCACAATTACTGGTCCTATCCCGGGAACTCTCGCCTTTAAATTCTTCAAGGTCACTGAATCCGATTCCGGCAACACGATCTTTGCGGAGAGCAGCAACTACACCTATAACACTGCACTCACGTCTGCTGGCACGCCTTACGGCGACAAGGGATTCATCGTCCAAAGAAAAGGCGGCGACGCCTCCGTCCTGCGGAAAAATAACGCCACTGTCCCTGCCGGGCAGGACACGACTTTTCAATCGGTGACTGGAAAGCAAACCGGCGATACGGATGGCACCGTCACCGCCGAGGCTGCAGCTAGGCTGATTCCCAACACGTAATCTCGCAGTTCCTGAATTACTAATCGAAGCGGCGATCGGTTATGCGGTCGCCGCTTTGCTTTCTTGCATCCCGCTCGGCTACTGGCGTCGCTACAAGAGCTTCAACAGAGCCATTACTAGTGGCCGGTATCAGACGCTTCGCGAGTAAGGATACTATACGTGAGTCACGTATAGTATCGAATACCCTTCTGCCAGCGCGAGCGTTCTGCGACATGGGCGAACATTGCGGTTCACCCACGTTTTCCCTGATACAGTCCACTAGTCTGCTGTCGATTTAATCTCGCCGTCCGTCACGCGCGTGCGCATTTCATCGCCTCGTTTTACCTGCGCGATCGTACGGATGATTCTGCCTTTCGCATTGGTCGTCAGGCTGTAGCCGCGCGCCAGCGTCGCGTTCGGGCCGAGCACGGTGAGAATTTTTTCCGCGCGCTCGAAACGCTTTTTGATTCCATCTCTCGTTAGGCCAACGCCGGCCAGCAGCCGGCGTGCGTTTTCCAACAGGCGCTCGCGGCGCAGTTGCACTTCCCGGCTGGGCTCGTGCCGCTGCACAATGCTGAATTTCTCGTTCAGCGAATTTCGCCGGCTGGCCACCATTTCCTGCAAACCGCGCGTCAACGTCTCCCGCCTCCAATCGAGCGATTGCCGCCCCTCCTGAATCCGCCGCACCAACTCGCGCGCCAAAGTTTGCTGCGAAAAAAGCCGCAGCTGCGTTTGCTCGCGCACAATAAATGTTTGCAGAGCGCGTCGCAGGCAATTCTGGCATTCGCTCACACGGCGCCCCAGCTCCATCGCATCCGCCGCGATCAATTCCGCCGCCGCGCTCGGCGTCGGCGCGCGCAAATCCGCCACGAAATCAGCAATGGTGAAATCGATCTCGTGACCGACTGCGGACACGACCGGCAACGCCGACGCGGCAATCGCCCGCGCCACGATTTCTTCATTGAACTCCCACAAATCCTCCATGCTCCCCCCGCCGCGGGTGAGGACGATGAGATCCAGCGGAGGCCAGATCGCGTCTCGTTTTGAGAATTCGTGAATGGCGGAAGCGATCTCGGTCGCCGCGCCGATTCCCTGCACGCGGACGGGATTAATCAAAACCTCTACGGCCGGAGCGCGTCGCTGTAGAACATTGAGCACGTCGCGAATGGCCGCGCCGCTCGGCGAGGTGATGATGCCGATGCGGCGCGGGAATTTGGGCAGCGGCTTCTTGCGCGCGGAGTCGAAGAGACCTTCAGCTTCGAGCTTGCGTTTGAGCGCTTCAAATTTCGCCTGGAGCAGACCGAGCCCGCGCGGCTGCACAATCTCAACGCTGAGCTGGTATTGGCCGCGCGCTTCGAAGACGGTGACGTTCCCGTAAACCTGCACCTGCGCGCCGTCGGCGAGCGGCTGACGGAGTGAGACCATCGCACTGCGAAAGATGACGCAGGCGATGGCGGCGCGATTGTCCTTGAGGGTGAAATACTGGTGGCCGCTCGGGAGTTGCCGGTAGTTCGAGATTTCTCCCTGCACCCAGACCGAGCCGATGCGCGCTTCCAGCAGCGAACGAATGTTCCTCGTTAGCTCAGCGACCGTGAGAATCTTTGTCGCCGCGCCAAAGAAATCGCCCATCTGCTGCTGCATGCGGTGGAATTAACCACAGAGATCGCAGAGGAGGCAGAGGAATTTACGAGAACTGTTGCGCCGTATACTCCGGGGAGCACAGGCTGCCAGCCTGTAGCATTCGGCTGCTAGCCGAATGCTGGGGCAACGCGTCGCCGGACCACCACGCGGTTCGGGGCAAGCTGCCGCGAACTACAGGCTGGCAGCCTGTGCTCCCCAGATCGCGGTCGGCGCCGCTGCTGGGTAACCGCACACGTCTCGCGTGTGCCAGTGCGGCTCAGGCTTCGCTTCAGCTTCCCGCGTGACGGTCCGGCGGCCGCGTTGCTTCGCGGCCAGCAGCCGACGTGGAGTAATTCGACAAGCATCCGACCCCGAAGTTTTCCAACGTTCCATTTCCGGGACGGTTGTTTCCCGATCTTGGAATGTGCCGTCTCGTGACTTGTAAATTCCGCCGGCGTAAGTAGTCTCGCTCCCGCTACTTACACTTGCGAGGTTCGCTTGGCATGACGCGTGCATAGCGCCAGCTGTATAACCACTCCGGTGACATTCGGCAGACGATTATGATTCTCGAACAGTTCCGTCAGGATTTCCGTGTCGGGTTGCGCGTTTTGCTCAAGGACAAACTTTTTTTGCTCCTCTCTGTGCTCGTGCTCGCGCTCGGGATCGGCGGCGCGATGACGCAGTTCACGGTGGTGAACGCGATCGTATTGCGCGGGTTTTCATTTCCGCATCCCGAACAGCTGGTCAGCGTCGGACTGATCGATCCGAAAGCGACCGATCAGAACAACAATTTCGGCGTCGGCAATATTCCCGCGGCCCAGGATTACGAAGACATCAAGGCCGCGCAGCACTCGTTCTCGATGATGGCCGGCTACCTTAACGGTTCGACCATCAATGTCACTTATAACAAGAATCCGCAGCGTTACACCGGCGCTTACGTGACCGACGAGCTGTTCAAAATCATCGGCGTTTCGCCTGCGCTGGGCCGGGATTTCAACGCGGAAGATAACAAGCCCGGCTCACCGAAAACCGCCATTCTGGGCGACGAAATCTGGCGCCGCGATTTCAATGCCGACCCGACCATCGTCGGCCAGAGCATCACGATTAACGGCAAGGCCGCGACCGTCATCGGCGTTATGCCAAAGGGTTTCAAGTTCCCGATTTCGGAGGAACTTTGGACGCCGCTCTACAATGAGTGGCCGCTCACGCCGCGCGGTGAGCTTTTCCTCGGCGCCAATAGTCGCGCGCCCGCGGTCATGGGACGGCTGAAGCCTGACGTGACTCTGGATCAGGCGAACGCGGAGATGATCGGCATCGCGCGGCACATCGCGGCGGATAATCCCAAGACGAACAAGGATCTCACGTCGGCCAGCGTGCAGCCGTTGCTCAAGGCGTTCACCGGCGTGCAACTGCGCCAGATTGTGTGGGCGATGCTCGGGGCGGTCATTCTCGTTTTGCTCATCGCGTGTGTGAACGTGATGAACATGCAGTTCGGTCGCACCGCCTTGCGGGCGAAAGAACTTGCCATTCGCGGTGCGCTCGGCGCCTCACGCTGGAGACTGGTCAGGCAAATGCTTACGGAAAGTCTGGTGGTGGCGATCTTCGGCGCGATCGCAGGGTCGCTCATCGCCTACTGGGCGGTGGACCTTTTCGAGAAGGTGGTGAAAGCAGCGCCGTTCCCGCCGCCTTACTGGTGGCAATTCACCATCGACGGGCCCGTTCTCATTTTCACCGTGGTGATTACCGTGCTGGCGACCGTCGTTTCGGGAATACTGCCGGCGTTTCTCAGCTCGAGAGGGAGCGCGGCTGAGGTAATGAAGGAAGGCGGGCGCGGCAATACCAGCCGGCTGGTCAATGTCATCACGCGTGTGCTCGTCGTCGGGCAGATCGCGCTCACCGCCGCGCTGCTCATCGCCGCGACCTTGCAGATTAAATCGATCCGCAACCAGACAAAGCTCGATTACGGCTACGACGAAAACGGCGTTTACGCCGCGCGCCTGGCTTTGATGGAAGGTTCCTATCCTAGCGAAGATTCGCGCCGCGAATTTTTCACGCGCGCCGTTCGCGCTCTGCGCGCTAATCCACAGTTCGCATCCGCGGCCATGACGGATCGTTTCCGCATGACCTTTGCACCGAATGGACAATACGAAGTTGACGGCCAAAATTATTTGGCTGATCGCGATCGTCCCCGGTGCAACTTCGAATCCGTCTCAGACGGCTACTTCTCCACGCTCGGTCTCAAGATTCGCGAGGGTCGCGATTTCACACTCGAGGACAACGACTCTAAGCAGCCGGTGGCAATCGTAAACGCGAGCTTTGCCCGGAAACACTGGGGCAACCAAAGCCCGCTAGGGCATAAGCTGCGTATCTTCAATCCCGGAAAAGAGCAGCCGTGGCGGACAATCGTCGGCGTGGTGCCGGACACGTTGATGCAGGGACCGTTCGATCAGCAGACTGAGGCGGCGGGATTCTATATGCCGCTGCTCGGGGCCTCGCCGGCGACGCAGTTTGCCACCGTGCTGGTGAGGCCGCGCGCCGGTCAGCGGGCGAATACCCTGGGCCCGGTGCTGAGCAAAGCGGTGGCGGAAATCGATTCAAACCTGCCGACCTATTTCGCGGGAACGCCGGCGCAATTTCACAATGAGATTCTTTCTGGTAATCGCGTGATCGCGACGCTCTTCACCATTTTTGGAATCGTGGCCTTCATCCTTTCCGGGGTTGGGCTCTACGGCGTGATGAGTTTCTCAGTCAACCAGCGCACTCAAGAGTTCGGGATTCGCATGGCGCTCGGCGCGGATGCGATGCGCATTCTTCGGATGGTCATGAGCCAGGGTGCGTGGCAGCTCGCCATCGGGCTGGTCCTCGGCGCCGGTGGCGTCGCGCTCCTCCTCGGAGTCGTCGCAGCGGCCGCGCTCAAAAATATCCTCTTCAAGGTCGACCCGCTCGATCCGACGATCTATTGCGCCGTGGCGGGATTGCTCACGCTCGTCGCCGCGTTGTCCTGTTTCCTTCCCGCCCGTCGCGCCACGCGCGTCGATCCCATGGTCGCACTGCGCTACGAATGACTCTGCCTTTTGAAACTCGCCTTTCCTGATATAAGTAGCGCCGCGGCCAAGGTAAAAGCCAGCTACGGTCGGTGCTAATTCCAACGCGTGATTCAGATCGGCCAGGGCGCTATCGTATCTACCCATCTGGTAATAAGCCGAGCTTCGCGCGCTGAGTAATGAAAGAGTGGCGCAGTATGAGATAGTTTCATTCGCATCAGCGACGGGGAAGCGCTGGGTGTCGAATAGCGAAGCCAAAGCGGCGACGGGCGCTAGTTGAATGAATGATGCGATTATGCGGATTCTCATAGTTCATGGGAGAACTCGCGGCGCGGCCGTATTTCGTTGGCGTGAACCAGACCTTCAGACTTTCCACCCATCACGCTGCGCTCGCACGCTCGCGAACATACCATTGCGTAGCCAGGACGGCATAGTTCGAATTAGAAGAGCATTGCCACTGACTTGCACCCGGCCGTCGCTCCTGGCGGCGCGCATATCGGCATCACCCGCCCAAATCTGAGTCATGGTGCGCAAGTCCGAGCAGATACGGACATCGACCTCCTTGCCGGGATTGATCAAGCACAGTTCGCGCTCGCCGTTTTCCTCGATCACGATCCACCAGTTGGCGAACTGCGTCAGGCCATTGAATACAAAGTGAAAAATGTGGCGGCCACCGGGCAGCTGCGAGCGATCGATGCGGCGGCTGAAGTCGAACATCAATAACTCGACATCGAGCTCATCATCGCTCATTTGCCCGCGGGCCCACTTCATTCCCCATTTCCCGAGGCTCACGATGACGGGCAGAAGGTCGCGCCCGCCGCCGTGACGCGGTATTCACTTCGCTGCTGTTCCGGGACTTTCTTTTGGATAACCAGTCCGCAATCGCGCAGTTCGTTCAGCCGCTTGGTCAAAAGCGAGGGTGAGATTCGCGACAGCGCACGCTGGAGATCGCTGAAGCGCGTCGTGCCCAGAACCAGCTCTCGCATGATCAAAATCGTCCAGCGTTCGCCCAAGACTTCGGCCGCTTTAGCGACTGGGCAGAACTGACCGTAGCGGATACTCATCGCCTCCTCAGC
>QHBL01000199.1 GCA_003244125.1 Chthoniobacterales bacterium | reverse complement strand
TGTTACCGTTACACCACGGGGTAAACGGATTTGGGATTTTCGATTGCCCATTGCCGATTGCAAGCACCGCGCAGTAATCTTTAGCAATGGGCGAACGGATGAAAGCGATTGTCCTGAGCTGGGATCGGCATCGCGTTGTCACTCAGCACATGATCCGCCAGTATGCGCGGCTCTGGCCGGATCATCCCTTCCGCTTTCGCATTCCTTTTCAAACGCTGGCCACAGCGGATAACGAACGCGAACAATACATCCAAACGCCGCCGGATATTCCGGGCACAGTGCTCCAGCTCATGCATGACCTTGAAGACGAGGAATGGATCTACTGGTGTGCTGACGACAAGTATCCGATCCAATTAGTCACCCAGAAGTTCACTACCCTGTTTAACTACGTCCG
This sequence comes from Chthoniobacterales bacterium, assembly GCA_003244125.1. The sequence goes on along the minus strand of QHBL01000199.1, from coordinate 4,877 downwards.
GGAGCAGCCGGACATCAGCGGGTTACTTTGTTGTCGTTGCCGAGTGACTCTGGAGAAACCTGAGCTATCATTGTTGCCAGGCAAGCGAGCTACTCCGGATGGCGACGTATTACTTGAGCGACGCAAGTGGTATCAAATCTGGATACATCAGTTTCTTCGCGTCAAAGTGCTGCGCTATTTCTTCACTCATATGTCGAAGGACATCCCCAACGCCAAAGTAATGGACGAACTAAAGAACGACATTCCTAAGCCGGGCGAGCTCCGCTTGTTTGTTACTGAGCAGAACTACGCCGTCTTCGGCGAAAGCACGCAGCGCGGTGTTCTTACCAGGAACTGTTATCAAAGCATCCGCCAGACCGGACTCACTTTACCGGAGTGGTTAAGCCGGCCGAACGACAACGATGTCACCATGGGTGACCTGTCGGACGCGGCCCCTTCGCGCTGGAGTAAGCTCGGGAAAGTTTTCTCGCGCGCCTCGTTGGGATGATTAGATGCGCAGCTTGTCTCCAGTCGTTTCTTGCCACCAATGAATCTGCTCCGTCAGTTTACTGATTACATCCCGCTGACCTGGCTCAGAATACAAGTTACGAATCTCTTCAGGGTCGTCCGTCAAATTGTATAGCTCATTCAGATCGCGATTCCGCAGACATAGCTTCCACTCAGAGCTAACTATCGCACGAGTAGATTCATTCACGACGCGCTTCATCTTCCAGCGTGAGGCAAGCTTCGTCTTCCTCGGCGCTTTGACCCGATTTGGCGCCCACTCGATGAAGACGGGATCGCCTCCCAACGTAGTTAGCTTACTTGCCCTGCTGAGCAGCGGTTTTCCGGCCAACTGACTCGACCGCTCTCCCCCGAGTAGCTCAACCAAAGTTGGGAGAAAGTCGATTTGACTAACCGGCTTCGCGATGCGCCGCGATGATTGGTGGGCCGGCAGCTTGATAATCCAAGGCACGCGCACGGCCTGCTCGAACATCACTTCCTTGCCAAAGAGATGATGCGCGCCGAGCATATCGCCATGATCACTGGTATGCACTACGATGGAAGTTTCATACAGATTATTGGCGCGAAGCTGCTCCAGAATTCGGCCTATGCTTTGATCAATCTGGGTAACCAGCCCGAGGTAACGCTGCCTCATGCCTCTGTATTCTTCCGGAGTGATTCCGAAGTAGTATTGCTCCGGTAGTCGTTCGCGATCGAGCAGAGCTTCGGACTCCTGCCATTCGCGCATGAGCCGGTAACGCAGCGGAGCATCTCCGCCCAGTTCAGCACGAGGTAGAACTTCGATCTCATCCGCAGAATGAATCTCGTTCAGTGGGCCGTTATAAGGCGAGTGAGGTTCAACAAAGGCTACGAACAGAATGAATGGTTTGCCGGCATGCTTCTCAATAAAGTCGCAGGCGTGCTTCTCCAGAAACCTTGTCCTGGATAGCTCGATCGGCAGCTTACTGATGAACCGGGGCGAGAACGTGTCGTTAACTCGGTCGGGCTTGATCCCGTGCGAAGTAAGAAACCGGCTGTAGTCACTGATGCCTTCGGTGGATATCCGATGCTGGAACCCGCGCTGCGGCTGCGCCTCGTTGCCAAGATGCCACTTACCGAAGTAGGCGCTGGAGTAGCTGGTATCGACCAGCTCCGGCAGACATTTAAAGTGCGCGGGTAAAGCGATGTTATTTCGTGTGCAACCATTCTGATGCGGCCACGTTCCGGTCATGATGGCCGAGCGCGAAGGTGTGCAGACCGGATGGGTGACATACGTCCGCTCGAACACCACCGAGTGCTCCGCCAGGCTGGCCAGCTTAGGCGTATACTTAGGCGTGATGGTGTCCGCCCGCTGCTGGTCCGGGAGAAAGACAACGAGATTCGGCCGGCGCGCTGACATCGACCCGAAGCTTCGCTGCGGGGAAGTCGGGCTGCAACGCTGCTATTCCCGCGGCTTGGGCAGACGGATGTCCACGGTAGTTCCGTTGCCCGACACGCTGGAGATCGAGATTTTGCCGCCGTGCGCTTCGATGACGGAGCGCGCAATGGCGAGGCCGAGGCCGGTACCCGCGCGCTCGCCGTGGGTGACGAATGGCTCAAAGACTTTGGGCAATACTTCCGCCGGAATGCCGACGCCGGTATCGGAGACGCGAATGACGACCTGATCCTGCACCAGGTCGGTCGTCATGGTGAGTATGCCGCCGCCGCGCATGGCGTCCCGCGAGTTTTTGATGAGATTCGAGAGGACGCGGATGAAACGGGCGCGATCGATCTCGATGTTGCCGTCGTAGCGGATATGTTTAACGAATTGGACGTTCTTGCCGGGGAGGAGACGGAGTGATTGGGCGCTGAGATCGTCCAGCATTCCCCAGATGGAAACGGGCTGCTTGTGCAGTTGCATGGAGCCGCGCGAGTAGTCGAGCAGCTCCTGGGTCATGGCGAGCATGCCATCGACCGCACCGTCGAGCATAGAGGTGAGCTCACGCAGTCGCGGGTCGTTAGTTTCGCTGGCGATCAAATCCGAGCAGCAGCGCACGATGCAGATCGGGTTTTTTAAATCGTGAATGATGGAATTCGCCATCGAGCCAACGAGGTTGAGTCGCTCGTTGCGCATGACTTCATTGATAAAATGGGAATTGACGCTGCGCAGGTGTTCGCTGACCGAGCGCAGGAAATTGAGATGCAGCCGGCTCGGGGCGAGCTCGAGCATGTGCTGGAATGTTTCTTCTTTGACGGCGCCGAGCGTGGTCGGTTCGGCCGCAGTGGCCATGGCGGAATGCGGCGCGCGATTGAGCATGGCGAGCTCGCCGAAAAAATTGCCGGAATGCATGTAGGCGAGCACCTGCTGATTGCCGGTGCGATCCTGCCGCGAAATCTTGACCGAGCCTTCGCCGACAAGGTAGAGCGCGTCGCCCGCGTCACCTTCGTTGAAAACGACATCGCCGCGATCGAAATGAAGGATGTCGAGCTCAGGCCGGATTTTTTCCAGCACGTTGCTGTCGATGCCTTCGAATAATCGATTGCGCGCAAGTTGATCGAAGGCCGAGGCGCGCGCGACAGAGCTCATGCGTACAGGATAATGAGCAGCCGGAATGCCGCGGACTGAGGAATGTCGCCGCTCACTTCCTTGGGTCACTGAGATTTTCCGAAGCGCCGCTGGCGGGCACGCTCAATGACAGAATCAGCCAGCGCCAGCACGTCACCGGTGGCGAACGGTTTCGCGAGAAAACCTGCCAGACCATTGCTCATCATGCGCTCGAGCTGTGTGGGCTCGACGAATCCCGCCATTAACACGACCTCGATTGCGGGCGAAATGGATCGCAGCCGCGCGAACGTTTCCTCGCCGTCCATGAATGGCATGGCGAGATCGAGCAGCACGAGATCGAAGGAATGCGGCGCGCGCCGAAAGAGATCGAGGCATTCGAAGCCGGACTGGGCGGTGGTCACTTCGTAGTCCGCTTCGGCCATGACATTGTGCAAAAGTGTCAGCGCCATCGTTTCGTCATCGGTGACTAGGATGGAGCGTTTACGCGCGTGCGGTTTCGGCAGGTCGATGACGTTCGCCGGCTCCTGAAAGGTGGGATGGAGTTTGACTTTGCCGCTGGCGCCGCCGGCGCGCGCGACGAGCTGTGCCGTGACCTGCTCCGCGCGCTCGATGCTGCTGCGGAGCATGGCGAAATATTTGTCCGAGCCTTCCGCGCCTTCCCACACATTTTCAATGAGCGTGCTGGTGCCGGCGATGATTTGAAGGAGGTTGTTTAATTCGCTCGCGACTTTGGAGTCGGAGGCGTGGTCGTGTGAGTTAGAGCGGTCGGTTTTGATCATCGGAAAACGGAGGGAGAAGCGGTGCTAGAACTGAGCACTTGCAGTGCCAGTAAATGAGGCGAAAGCCGCCACGGCATAACCGTCGCCGCTGAAGCCGGCCCCGATATTGGCGATACCGCAATCGACCCGGCCGGCGGAAGCTACTCTTGCGCGGAACCCAGCCGTCATTAGCTGCCCTTACTTTGCGCTGCGTGATCGTTCGCCTGCGGTTCGGCATGACGGCCGCGCCTCGCCAAGCGGCTAAATCTGGCTATGTTTCCGTTCCCTCAGTTATGCAGCAGCTCGAGATCAAAAACCTGAACGTGGCCATCGGCGACACTGAGATCGTTCGCGATCTGAACCTGTCGCTCGGCGCCGGCGAAGTGCACGCCATCATGGGCCCGAACGGCTCGGGCAAGAGCACCCTGGCCAAGGTCATCGCCGGGCATCCGCACTATCGGGTGCGCGGGGGCGAAGTCCTGATGGATGGCGAAAACGTTCTCGATCTCGATCCGGACGAACGTTCGCGCAAAGGCTTGTTTCTGGCGTTCCAATATCCGAGTGAAGTTCCCGGCGTGACGATCGCGAATTTTTTGCGTGCGGCGGTGCAGGCGCGCTTACCGGAAGGCGAAGAGCTGGAGGCGACGGAGTATTACGCGAAACTTTACGAGAAGATGGATGCCTTGGAAATCCCACGCGCATTCACCTCGCGTGCGGTCAACGAAGGGTTTTCCGGCGGCGAGAAAAAGCGGTGCGAGATTTTACAAATGGCAATGCTGGAGCCGCGCTACGCCGTTCTCGATGAAACCGACAGCGGGCTGGACATTGATGCGTTGAAAGTGGTGGCGCGCGGCGTCAACACGCTGCGGGGACCGAATCTCGGCGTGCTCCTGATCACGCACTATCAGCGATTGTTGAATTACATTGTGCCGGACTTCGTGCACGTGATGGTGCAGGGCAGGATCGTGCGAAGCGGCGGGAAAGAGTTGGCGCTGGAGTTGGAGGAGAAGGGTTACGAATGGGTTCGCGAGCATGCGGAGGAGCCGGCGCTGGCGTGACAACAAGAAGATATGGCTACTGAAACTGAAAAA
>QHBL01000156.1 GCA_003244125.1 Chthoniobacterales bacterium | reverse complement strand
GCGAGCACGCGGGCCGCGTGCGCTCCCCAGAACAAATCCGTCCGCATCATCTTGGGCAAATGAGCGTGCGCATCTCGAAAGTGCGGCGGCCATCGTCTTCCTGCCACAGCAACTGATCCGGCGCGGGGAACATCTCCGTCACTTCCAGCTCGCCCGCTTTCGTCAGCCAGCGGTGAAAGATTTCCAGAAACAAATAACTCTCGAGATCGATGAAGACCGGCTTGGTATCTTTGTCGCGGTTCTCCGCGCCGCTGCGGCGGAGCGCCTGTTCGCTGGGTCGAATGTAGATGAATCGCGGCCAATCTTTCGCGGCCCGCAATTTTTCTACAGCGAGAACGAGGTCGCGCGAAACACCTGAGAAATCTCCGGCGCCAAGCTCCTCCGCGGAGACGCTCCAGGCCCGCCGTTGCACGACGACGCGACCGCAGCGCAGGCGCGGTGTGTTCGGCGCGATGGTGAAAAGGAACGGATGAAAGCCGAGCGGGATCACCCAGTTGCGCGCTAACGATCCGAGATACTCAGCGCCGCGACGCAGCGCCACGTCGCCTTCCTCATCCACGAACACCTCCACCTCGCCCGGCGCGACATAGCGCCAATCGGGATGCGCACGTTGTGCCGAAGCGAAGACGGCGTGCTTCGGCAGCGCATCAAAGAGCCGCACCGTCGTGTGCGCGGTGAAATCCGCCGCGAAAAATCCGAAATGACAAACCGGCTTGTCGTGAATCATCGATTCCAGCGCACGTGAAAAGGCCTCCCTGTCGGGGCAACTCCAGAACACGCCATGATGCAGCGCCGCCACCGCCGGATGCAGTTCGGCGATGAGCCAGCGGTACTCGCCGCGATTCACCGCCTCGACCGATTTCGCCGCCAGCTGCAAATCCGCAGAGGGATAGGTAAATTGATCAAACTTCGGGTAATCGAAATTCTTGCGCACGACCGCGCAGTCCTCCGGCGTTAGCTCATACTCGGCCGCGCCGGCGTGCGGACAAAGCCGCTCGCGAAACGCGTTTTTCACTTCCTGAAATGCGATGTGCGCCATACCGACGAGTCCCGGGCCGGTGAGCGGAAGTTTGGCCGATTCGCAGAAACGCAGGAATGCGGGCAGCGGCATCGCGCGATTTTTTGCCGCGGCCTTCTCCAGCAACGAACGCAGATTCGCCGCTACCCGCGCCGCGACAAAAGCATAACTGTCGCGCCAGAAATCGATCCACGGCTCCGCCTCATTCACCACCTCGTCGAGCAGCGCCTGGGTCATCTCGAAGGTGCAGTCGCGGGTGCATTCCTCCGCGATGGGATTGGTCGCGGCGTAAAGCGCGCGCTGGCCTTGTTTCGGCTGAATCCCGATTGTGGAGAGTTGCCGTCGCGCTTCGTCCAGAATCTTTGCGCGCGCTGGCGGCTCAATGGTTCGCGCGAACTCCGCAGCGAATGCGGAAAAAGCCGCCACCATCGACAGCCAGCGCTGTTTGGTCGGTCCTTCACTCCATCGCTTTACATCACGATGCAAGATTTCGCAGGCGAAGGGTTCCATCGCCGGGACCTCCACCGCGGCGATCAAGACTTTTGCTTCGATGAGTTGGCGCAACGCCTCTGTCGCATCGTCGGAACTCGTCGCGATATCGCGCAGCGGAGTCTTCCCGTCGCACCGGCAAATGATGGTCTGCTGCTCGGGTTTAATCTGAACGCTTTCACCGGTATCGCTGAAAACGAAACGATCGTCTTGCAACGATCCGTTGGGATTAAGCCGGGGCCGAAGCTCAGGCGCAATCTCAGGGTCAGTATTCATGGCTGCGGCGAGAGCGTGCGCGACCCAGCGCTCCGGGAAAGCCTCTCTGCGCGTGACTCCGGCGGCGGTGTCCAATTTCAGCGCGGGCCCCTGAGTGTTAACACGCCCCCACACAGACGGGCCGAACTCGCTGAAAGTGTCGTTTTTCGACGCGATCCGCTGAAGGTAAAGTAGGAGATGGCGATCGCGTTTGCGCGCACCGCTGTTGTGCGTTGGCAGCGGTTCGCCGGAACGCGTCAGGTCCATCAGCTGGTGGGCGTCTTGCGAGGCAAAGACAAGGTAGGCCGGCAACAATTCCGCACTCGCGCTGAGCAAAGCCGCACGCGACGCAGTCACACCGGCCTGCAATTCTGTCGCAAATTGCGAGTGAGCGGTGGTAAATGCCTGGGCCCCCATTGCGTAGCTTCGCAACTCCGCCGGGGTGCGAATCTCTTCGTCTTGGGGAACACCACCGCGGCGAATCGCTGTTCGCCAGACATGGAATTCTCGCGGCGCCAGACCGTTATCGCGTCGCCTGATGAACTCTTCCGCGATTGGCTTTATCCGGGCTAGTTCTCCTTCACGCGCGAGCAGCTCGCGGGCTGCGCCAGCGAGTGCCGGTGTGCCTAATCGCTCCAGAACATTGAAGGGCGCGCCGGCCAACCGAATCGAAAACGGCGATGCGATGCGGTACCGTGACGACACGTCCGCAGCAAACCGAATGCGTCACGCGCTGACAAGTGAAAGTGGAAATTCAGTTCCTCACACGACGGCCGCAAAGGTCACAAAGGACAACAAACAGCGCAGTGTCAGCCATGACTCGCGCTTGCGTCTGTTGCCGCGCTCCCGATGAGACGTCTCTGCGAGTGCCCTTGAAAAGCCAAGTGGCTCCTTTCATCTTGAGCGAAATATGCCAGTGCACTCTCGACCTGGAAGCCACACCTTTGTGTCCGTTGTGGACTTGGTGTGAGATTCGTTTCCGCGCTCCGCTCTACGAGGTCGAGGCGCCGCCCTGCTCGTTAATCAGCGGCAAACGCAAGGTAAAGGTCGTGCCGCTCTCCGGCGTGCTGTCCACCTTGATCGACCCCTGATGATCTTCGATCACCTTCTTCGTGATATACAACCCCAAGCCGGTGCCGCTCTTTCCCTGTTTCGTCGTGAAATACGGCTCCCATATTTTCGCCATCAACTCCGCCGGAACCCCGCTGCCGGTGTCACTCACGAGAATATCCGCGTAGAAATCTTTCCGCACGCATGTCACGCTCACCGCGCCTTTTTTCTCCGCGCAGGCTTGGATCGCGTTCACGATCACGTTCTGCACCGCACGCGTCAGTTGCGTCGTGTCTCCCAGCATCGTGCAGGCATCGTCGCAAACATCGACCGCGAACTCCACCCCACTCTGCGCCGCCAGCCCCGCCGCGCCTTTCGCCACGTCGTTCAGAATTTTCGACATCGAGATCGGCTTCGGTTTAAATCCGCCATTGCTGCCGTAGCTCTGCCACATCGTGAGCAGGTCACGGCAAAGCCGCACGTTTTGCTCGATGATGTTTAACTCTTTCGGCGAGCTCGCCGCCGCGCCCTTTGCCTTCTCCGCCTCCTCGAGTTTCTTCGCCAAAATCTGCACGTAACCCCAGACGATCGTGAGCGGATTACTCAGGTCGTGCACGAACTCCGCCGACGCCTGTCCCAGTGACGCCAGCCGTTCCTTTTGCGCCAGCTCGGTCATGAGCCGGCTGTTCAATTCCTGAATCCCGCGCGAGGCTTCATCGCTCTGCCGATGGCAGCGCGTCCGCTCCACATTGCGGCCGATGACTTCGCGCATCTGCACCGCGTCGAAAGGCTTGTTGATGTAATCGTTCGCGCCCAGCCGCAACGCTTCCTGCGCCGTCTCCAGCGCGCCGAATCCAGTCAGCATGATCACCGCGACATGCGGATCGATTTCGCGAATACGCCGTAACCCTTCGATCCCGCTCGTCCCCGGCATCCGGATGTCGCTGATGACCGCATCGGGATGTTTTTCCTGGAGCAATTGCAAACCGCTCTCGACATTCGTGGCCGTGTGCACCTGATAACTCGGCTTCAGGAGCATGCGCAAACTTTCGCGCGGACCCAT
>QHBL01000347.1:4033-14105 GCA_003244125.1 Chthoniobacterales bacterium | reverse complement strand
ATTCTCGTGCTCGATGAAGTCGATCGTATGCTCGACATGGGATTTCTGCCCGATGTTCGCCGCATCGTGGAGAAAATCTCGACTGATCGGCAAACGCTCTTGTTTTCCGCAACGTTGCCGCCAGAAATCGAGCGGCTCGCAGCCTGGGTGCTGCGCGAGCCAGAGCTGGTGGAGATCGGCGCCCGACGCTCGCCCGCCGAGACCGTGACTCACGCAGTCTATCCGGTAGCGGCCGAGCAGAAGTTTGATTTGCTCATGGTGCTGCTCGAGCGCACGAATTTCGATAGTGCGCTCATCTTTTCCCGCACTAAACACGGCGCCGATCGCATCGCGCACAAGCTCAAAGGCGGGAATCATTCCGTGGCGGTGCTGCATTCAAACCGCACCCAACGCGAACGCATCGAAGCGCTCGAAGGATTCAAGAGCGGCAAGTACGAAGTGATGGTCGCGACTGACATCGCCGCGCGCGGTCTCGACATCGCCGGCGTAAGTCACGTGATCAATTACGACGTGCCGGAGCATCCGGAAGATTACGTCCACCGCATCGGTCGGACCGGTCGCGCGCAAAACGTCGGAGACGCATTCACGTTGATGAACGGTGAAGAACTACCCGCGCTCCAGGCCATCGAGCGCTTCATTGGTCGCAAGATCCCGCAGCTGAAGCTGGAGAATTTTCCCTACAAATACACCGTGCTTTTCGAGCCAGAAGTGATCTCTGGCGGTAAACGCGCCATCGGCGGCGGCCGCACCCACCGCGGGTATTCATTTGGTCGGCGGCGGCGTTAGCTCGTTAATTCCTGTTCACCAGCGCTGCGCTGGCGGATTATAATAGCGAGGGTCTCGCTGCGGCGCGCCGAACATGGGCGGGAAGCGTAGCGGTTGCGGACCGAAGCGGAAGTAGTCGCGGGTTCGCGGCGTGCGCCCGAAGACGTGTACGGGCGTGCCGATCTGCACCGCATTAAAAAAAGCGACGGCGTTCTCCTCCTGCATCCGCACGCAACCGTGCGACGCCGGGTAACCGGGCAGGTATCCGGCGTGCATTCCATCAGCACCATGGAAGCGCATGAAGTAATGCATCGGCGCGGGGAGGAATTTTCCACCGCGCGGTACCTTCATATCAGCGTCGGCGTCCGCCACAACGGTTTCGCCGTTGCGATCGACAATCTTCCCGTAAAGGGATGAGAAATGTGTGCGCTCCTTCTCGATCACCTTGAACGAGCCGCTGTCAGTGAGATGGCCATAACGTCCGCTCGAAATGGGACTCGTTAGGAGAATACGCCGGCCCTGCAGGAGATAAGCGCGCTGGTCTTCAAGATCGATCTCGACCGAAGTTCCAGCGGCGCCGTACATGGCGCGAGCCGCGGCTGCAATGCAGAACACACTTGCGAAGAACCCTGTTCGCCAACCCATAAACACCGGTTCGACGTTACAACCGGCGCAAGATTCAACCGGTCCGAGAACGTAATGTTTCGCCAGCTAGACCGCGATCGGCGCTTTAATTGATGGGTGAGGATCGTAATCGAGCAGGGTGAAATCTGTAAAAGTGAAGTGTTCGAGGCGGCGCACGGCACGATTCAGCTGCATGCGCGGCAACGGCCGGCATTCGCGTGCGAGCTGTTCGCGGGCCTGCTCGAGATGATTCAGGTAGAGATGCAAATCGCCAAATGTGTGAATAAATTCGCCCGGCCGAAGATCACAGACCTGCGCGACCATCATCGTCAGCAGCGAATAGCTGGCGATGTTAAACGGAACACCGAGGAAGAGGTCGGCGCTGCGCTGGTAAAGCTGGCAGCTGAGCTCGCCTTTGTTCACGTAAAACTGGAAGAGCAGATGGCAAGGTGGCAGCGCCATCTCCTCGATTTCGGCGGGATTCCAGGCGCTAACGATGAGTCGCCGTGAAGTAGGATTGATTTTTATCTGCTCGATGACGCGCGCCAGCTGATCGATCGGCTGGTTGTTCGCGCCACGCCAGTCGCGCCACTGTGCGCCGTAGACGCGGCCAAGCTCGCCCTTCTCGTCAGCCCATTCATCCCAGATGGTGACGCCGTGGTCGTTGAGATAACGCACATTGGTGTCACCGCGCACAAACCAAAGCAGCTCGTAGACGATCGATTTGAGATGAAGCTTCTTCGTCGTCAGCAGCGGAAAGCGTTGGCGCAGATCAAAGCGAGCCTGCGCACCAAAGACGGAGAGAGTTCCCGTGCCAGTGCGGTCCTGGCGCTCTGCTCCGCGATCGAGAACGAGGCGTAGTAGATCGTGATACTCGCGCACGCCAGAGGTTATCGCCCGACAAGAACTTCGCGAAAGAAAAGATGAGATTCCTTGATTGTAGCTGCCGTCCGTCCTGGGCCGCAGAACGCAAGGTATCGCTCGCGCACCAGCTATCGCTGCAAAGCGCCCAGCTCCGCTTCCAACTCGATCTTGCGTTCGTTCAGCGTCTGCAACCGTAGCTTCCAACGATGAATCTGAATACAAAGCTGGTTGATATAGCTGGTCACTTCCGTGCGCTGCGACTCATTTTCTTTCAGCTTCCGCTCGATGTCGGTGAGCTGATCAGCCGTGCTCACGCGCGAACTTACCGATGGAATAATCGTCGGCCCGCCGCAGTGCTGGCAATTCAACGTCATCCCCGCGGCGGCGGCGTCGACGATGAGCGGTCGTTTGCAAACGTCGCAGTTAAACCGAATATCGCCCGCCGGGGGAGGAGCCGGAGCGCGGGCAGAATGCATCGCGCCCTATTTCAGCAAACAACATACCATCGGTGCTGCGACAATGTTGAGCGAAGGGCGATACTCAAGTGAGACGCATTGACACAATCAGCCTTCATTTGGTCCGCTTATGAAATCAGGTAAATGTTTGTGGAAGTTGGAATTAACGGGCAGATCGTCGTTTTGGAACAGCCGCTGCTAGAAGACGTTCGGAGGAATTCTATACAATGGCAAAAGTTTTAGGTATCGATCTGGGCACCACCAACTCCTGCATGTCCGTGATGGAAGGTGGCGACCCGGTGGTTTTGGAAAATAGCGAGGGTGCGCGGACGACGCCGTCGATTGTCGCGTTTTCGAAAAATGGCGAGCGGCTCGTCGGCCAGGCCGCCAAACGACAGGCGGTCACCAACCCGGCTAACACGGTTTTCTCGATCAAACGCTTCATGGGCCGTAAGTATGATGAAGTGCGCGAGGAAGAGCATCGCGTTCCTTATAAGATCGTAAAAGCGGCGAACGGCGACGCGCACGTCCAGGTGGAAGTGAGTGGCGAGCGCAAGACTTTTAGTCCGCCGGAAATTTCCGCGATGATCCTGGCGAAGTTAAAGAGCGACGCGGAGGCGAAGCTGGGCGAGAAGATTACCCAGGCTGTTATCACCGTTCCAGCCTATTTTAACGACTCGCAACGCAACGCGACGAAGGACGCAGGCAAGATCGCCGGCCTCGAGGTGCTGCGCATCATCAATGAACCTACCGCGGCCAGCCTCGCTTACGGTCTGGATAAGAAGAAGGACGAGAAGATCGCCGTCTATGACCTGGGTGGCGGCACCTTCGATATCTCCGTGCTGGAGATAGGTGACGGCGTCTTCGAAGTCAAAGCGACTAATGGTGACACGCACCTCGGCGGCGATGATTGGGATGCGCGCATCATGGATTGGATAGTTAACGAGTTTAAGAACGACACTGGCATCGACCTAAGCAAGCAGCCGGACGCCATTCAGCGTATCAAGGAAGAAGCTGAGAAAGCCAAGATCGCGCTTTCTTCTACTCAGGAATACGAAATCAACCTCCCTTTCATCACAGCGGATGCGAGCGGACCTAAGCACATCCAGAAGAAGCTCACACGCTCGAAACTCGAACAGCTTTGCGACGATCTGTTTCAGCGAACGGTTGGACCAGTCAAAGCCTGCTTGAATGACGCCAAGCTCTCAGAAAAGGAAGTGAACGAGCTGGTCCTGGTCGGTGGCATGACTCGTATGCCGAAGGTTATCGACACCGCTCGTAACCTGATTGGCAAGGAACCTCACAAAGGCGTGAATCCGGATGAGGTAGTTGCGATTGGCGCAGCCATTCAGGGCGGCGTCTTAAAAGGCGACGTCAAGGACGTGCTTCTACTCGATGTCACTCCGCTGACACTCGCTATCGAGACAGCTGGCGGCGTAGCTACGCCGATGATCCCTCGCAACACTACTATTCCTACTCGTAAGTCGCAGATCTTCTCGACCTACAGCGATAATCAGCCGGGCGTAGAAATCAAAGTGCTGCAAGGTGAGCGGCCACTTAGCCGCGATAACAAGAATCTCGGCACTTTCCACCTTGATGGTATCCCGCCGGCTCCCCGTGGCGTTCCGCAGATCGAAGTCACGTTCGATATTGACGCGAACGGTATCCTGCATGTGTCGGCCAAGGATCTCGGCACCGGCAAGGAGCAAAAGATTTCGATCACCGGTAGCTCAGGCCTGTCCAAGGACGAAGTCGAGAAGATGCAGAAAGAAGCTGAACTTCATGCAGAAGAAGACAAGAAGGCGAAGGAAGCGATCGAGATTAAGAACAATGCCGATAACCTGGCTTACCAATGCGAGAAGCAGTTGAAGGATCTTGGTGACAAGATTTCCGGCGATAAGAAGAAGGAAGTGGAAGACGCCATCGCCGCGGTGCGCGACGCAATCAACCGTGACGATACCGACGCGATGAAGCGAAGCTATGACGACTTGCAGAACAAGTTCCAGGAAGTCAGCGCGGAGCTTTACAAGCAAGCTTCAGCGCAGGCGGGCCCGCAACCGGGTCCCCAACCTGGACCTGAGACGCAGTCGCGGCCGGGCCCCGAGCAAGGCGCAGGTGCCCGCGGAGGAAACGGCGATGTCGTCGATGCCGAATTCGAAGTGGTAGACGGAGATAAGAAGTAAGTAAATTTGCCGGGAGTAGCTCAGTAACTCCTTTGAGCTACTCCGGCAGTAACCCATCAACCAAAGGAGGAAGTGAGATAACTATGGCAGCAGTAAATGTTAAACCGCTCGGTGATCGGGTGCTGGTGCAGCCGATCGAAGAGCAGGAAGTAAAGAAAGGCGGCATCATTATCCCGGATACCGCCAAGGAAAAACCGCAGGAGGGCAAAGTCGTCGCTCTCGGCACCGGTAAGATCGACGATAATGGTAAGAAGGTCGATTTCACCGTGAAAGAGGGGAACAAGGTGCTGATCAGCAAGTATGGCGGCACGGAAATCAAAATCGACGGCGAAACTTACCTGATCATGCGCGAGGATGATATCCTCGGCATCATCGGCTAACCTGAGGAGGAAACTATGGCAGCTAAACAACTACAATTTGATGAGAACGCGCGGCATGCCTTGCTGCGCGGAATCGAGAAGCTAGCAAGGGCCGTGAAAGCCACGTTGGGCCCAAGTGGTCGCAACGTTATTCTAGACAAGAAATTCGGCAGTCCCACTATCACCAAAGATGGCGTGACGGTCGCGAAAGAGATCGAGCTGGAAGATCCCTATGAGAACATGGGCGCGCAGCTCGTGCGCGAAGTCGCTTCCAAGACTTCGGACATCGCGGGCGACGGCACTACTACGGCGACCGTCCTGGCAGAGTCCATTTACAAGGAAGGTCTGCGTAATGTGACTGCGGGCGCGAATCCTACTTCGCTCCAGCGCGGCATCATGAAAGGTGTCGAGGCTGTTGTCGAAGAGCTGAAGAAGATCTCAAAGAAGGTCAGTGACCGGACTGAGATCGCGCAGGTAGCTACCGTCTCAGCTAACTGGGACAAGACCATCGGCGAGATTATTGCCGACGCCATGGACAAAGTGGGCAAGGACGGAACTATTACCGTCGAAGAAGCCAAGTCGATCGAGACTACTTTGGACGTGGTGGAAGGTATGCAGTTCGACAAAGGTTATCTCTCGCCCTACTTCGTGACGAACGCGGAGGCGATGGAAGCCGTTCTCGACAATCCTTACATTCTCATTCACGAGAAGAAGATCGCGAGTTTGAAGGACATGCTCCCGCTGCTTGAGAAAGTAGCGAAGGCTGGCCGCCCGCTCCTGATCATCGCCGAAGATGTGGAAGGGGAAGCGCTCGCGACTTTGGTCGTGAATAAGCTGCGCGGCACCTTGCAGGTGGTTGCGGTGAAAGCGCCGGGGTTCGGCGATCGCCGCAAGGCGATGCTGGAAGACATTGCGGTGCTGACCGGCGGCCGCTGCATCACGGAAGATCTCGGTATTAAGCTCGAGAACGTGAAACTCGAAGACCTTGGCCGGGCCAAGAGAGTGACCATCGACAAGGAGAACACCACTATTGTCGAAGGCGAAGGCAAGCAGAACGACATCCAGGGTCGCGTCAGCCAGATTCGCCGTCAGATCGAAGAGACGACGAGCGATTATGACCGCGAGAAATTGCAGGAGCGCCTGGCTAAGTTGGCCGGCGGTGTTGCAGTGATCAATGTCGGCGCCGCGACTGAGACAGAGATGAAAGAGAAGAAAGCTCGCGTTGAGGATGCTTTGCACGCGACTCGCGCTGCGGTGGAAGAAGGTATTGTTCCCGGCGGCGGCGTCGCATTTCTGCGCGCGCAGAAGGCGCTGGACAACGTTAAGGACCTGGAGGCGGACGAGAAAGTCGGGATTCAGATCGTGCGTCGCGCGATCGAGGAGCCGCTGCGTCAACTCGCGGATAACGCGGGTGCAGAAGGCGCGCTCATCGTCCAGGAAGTGAAGAACCGGAAAGGCAATGATGGCTACAACGTTGCCACCGGCGAATACGTTGACTTGGTCAAGGCTGGCATCGTCGATCCGACGAAGGTGACGCGGAGCGCGTTGCAAAACGCCGCTTCCATCTCCGGCCTCTTGCTTACGACCGAAGCCGTTGTGACGGAGGTTCCTGAAAAGGAAAAAGCTCCGGCGATGCCTCCGGGCGGCATGGGCGGTATGGGCGGCATGGACTACTAAGCCGATCAGCTACTCTATAGCTGGCAAGTAAGACGCAGCCGGGCTTCGCAAGAGGCCCGGCTGTTTGCTTTTTGCGACTTGTCATTCCCAGGGAAGTCGAGGAATCTTTTAGGCTCATGACTGATTACGTTTCGGAACTGATGGCGCGGGTGAGGACGAAGAACCCGGCGGAGCCGGAATTTCATCAGGCGGTGCAGGAAGTGGTGGAGTCGCTCGCGCTCGTGCTGGAGCAGCATCCAGAGTATCGGCAGGAGAAGATCATCGAGCGGATTATTGAGCCGGAGCGGGTGATCATGTTTCGGGTGCCGTGGCGGGATGATCAGGGCGAGCTGCATGTTAACCGTGGATTTCGCGTGCAGATGAACAGCGCGATCGGACCCTATAAAGGCGGCTTGCGATTTCACCCTACCGTTAATCTTGGGATACTTAAGTTCCTCGCCTTCGAGCAGGTATTTAAAAATGCGTTAACTACTTTGCCGATGGGTGGCGGCAAGGGTGGAGCGGATTTTGATCCCAAAGGCAGGACCGACTACGAGGTGATGAGATTCTGCCAGGCGTTTATGTGTGAGCTATTCCGCCACATCGGGCCAGACACTGATGTGCCGGCCGGTGATATTGGAGTGGGCGCGCGTGAGATAGGTTACTTGTTCGGTATGTATAAGCGGCTGAGGAATGAGTTTACTGGAGTATTGACGGGTAAGGGACTGACGTGGGGTGGATCGGTTATCCGGCCGGAAGCTACGGGATACGGCGCCGTTTATTTTGCCGCCGAGATGCTGAAGACGCGGAAGGAGGAACTAAGGGGCAAGGTTTGCCTCGTTTCGGGCAGCGGCAATGTCGCGCAATATACTATTGAGAAGCTAATCAGCCTTGGCGCGAAAACTGTGACAGTATCCGACTCGAACGGGTTCATCTATGACGAGGCGGGAATCTCGCGCGAGAAGCTGGCCTTCGTCATCGAGCTGAAGAGTGTGCGACGGGGACGGATTTCCGAATACGCGGAGCACTTTCCAGGAGCGAGTTATACGCCCTTGGATTCGAAGCTGGATTATAATCCGCTGTGGGATCATCCGGCGCAGTGTGCTTTCCCGAGCGCGACCCAGAATGAAATTAATGCCAGGGATGCGGAGAACCTGCTGCGCAACGGCGTTTATGTCGTCTCGGAAGGGGCAAACATGCCGACGACAATTGAAGGTATCAATCGGTTTCTGGACGCTGGGATTCTGTTTGGGCCCGGCAAAGCAGCGAACGCGGGCGGGGTAGCTACTTCAGGTCTGGAGATGGCGCAGAATAGCATGCGGATTTCGTGGACGCGGGAGGAAGTAGATAATCGGCTCTACAACATCATGAAGACGATTCATGAGGTCTGTTACCGGACGGCGGAGAAGTATGGCACGCCGGGGAATTACGTGAACGGAGCGAACATAGCCGGTTTCCTCAAGGTAGCTAACGCGATGATGGATCAGGGTTTGGTTTAGTGAATACCGACCGGTGAATAGTAACTTATGACCAATCCTAGATATCCTAAGAGCCCAAACGAGGAAGTTGGCGGAATGAAGTATTTCGGGCGAATGTTAGATAAAATCCGGTCGCATGCCAGAGGTGAATTGAGTGAAGACTACCATGCAAATCTGGGCAAGCCGCAGGCGGCGGATGGCACGTGCTGCAATTTCCTTCGGGTTAACTATGACGACTTGCGCCAGCGTGTGCTCCAAGGTGGAACGGGCGAGAAGATTCTGGAGTGGTGTTACGACAATGGCCGCCGCTTGAATGCGGGCGACCTGATTGTGTGGAACGGATTTGTCTCGAAGCTGGGCTGGAGAGATTTCGCTTCACCTAATCTACAGAGCGCGAAGGAGCGGCTCGGGATTGCCGATCGTGCGGATATTCACACTATCGGTGAGGCGATTGATTTCGAAGAAGGGCGGATCAAGTAAGTTGGATGGACTTCGGGCATTGCCTCCGCAAGCTGGGCAGGAGCTTTTTCGCCGCTGCCAGTCTCGCACTCGGCTCGGCACAGGCGCAATCACCTGCGCCGGAGGCAAGCACAACGCCGCTCCTCGCTCCTTCAGCTACGCCGATGGTGTTTTCGGAGGTGACTTTGCGTGAGGCGCGGAGCTTGCAACAGGCGGCGCTCGGCAGTGATTATGCCTGGCGGCAAGCGGCGCATCTTTCCAATAACATTGGGCCGCGCCTAACTGGATCGGCGCAGGCGGCCAAAGCAGTAGAATATGTCGCGGGCGAACTGCGGGCCCTCGGCTGCGAGGTGCAACTGGAGAAGACGATGGTGCCGCACTGGGTGCGCGGTGAGGAGCGCGCGGAACTGACTCAATTCTCCGGCGAGGCTGAAGGAACCACGCAAAAGGTGGTGCTGACGGCGCTTGGCGGAAGCGTGGCGACGCCGGCCGAAGGAATCACCGCGGAGGTGCTGGCCGTTCGCGATTTTGACGAACTGAAAGTGATGCCACGGGAACGGGTTGCTGGAAAGATCGTGCTCTTCGACCATTCCTTCGACAAACAAATGGCGGCGCAAGGTCACGGCGGCGACGCTTATGGGGAAGCGGTGGTCTATCGCAGCGATGGGCCGACGGCGGCAGCGAAGCAGGGGGCGGTCGCCTGTCTCGTCAAATCCGTTGGTGGCGCGGACTATCGCATTCCGCACACGGGATTGACGCAGTATGGGGAGGGCACGGGGAAAATCCCGGCCGCGGCAGTGAGCGCGGAAGATGCGGAGCTAATGACGGCGCTCACTCGCGAAGGCGCGGTGAAGATGCATCTCGTGCTGACGCCGCAGACGTTGCCGGAAGTGGAAAGCGCCAACGTGATTGGTGACATCAAAGGCAGTGAGCGTCCCGATGAACTGGTCATGGTTTCTGGTCATCTCGATTCATGGGATCTTGGCACCGGAGCTATCGACGATGCCGCGGGCGTAGCGGTGGCGATGGAAACTGCGCACTTGATTCGCCAGCTGCATCTGCAACCGAAACGCACGCTTCGGGTCATCGCCTGGATGAATGAGGAGAACGGAAGCCGCGGCTCGAAGCAGTATGAGCGCGATCACGCGACGGAATTCGCGAAGCATTTCGCGGTGAACGAGACTGACAGCGGCGCCGGTCACCCGGTCGGCCTCAACGTTAAAGGAAAA
>QHBL01000347.1:2531-4015 GCA_003244125.1 Chthoniobacterales bacterium | reverse complement strand
AATTTTCGAACCGCTGGCAAAGATTTTGGCTGGCTCAGGCGCGGGGGCGCTGAACTTGTCGCAGCACATCGGTGCGGACACTGCGGCGACGGAGAAAGCGGGCGTGCCGGCGTTCAGCCCGATGCAGGACAGCCGTTTCTATTTCAACTACCATCACACAGCGGCGGATACCCTTGATAAGATTGTGCCGCGCGAGTTGCAGGAAAATGCGGCCGTCGTGGCGGTAGCGGCCTACGCGCTCGCGAATGCAGAGCGGCCGTTGCCGCGCTGATCGCGCATCGAGTTGCAGCGGCGGACCGACGCGACGGCTGATTGTTTTCTCGTTAATCGCGGCATCGCCTGGGCATGCTGGGAGCGATGTCAGATGCTCCCGCGCCACCGCCGTTACCGCAGCCGAATTGGTGGACGCGGAACTGGAAATGGGCGGCGCCTGGCGGGTGTTTATTCGTGCTGTTAATGGGGCTGGGCTTTGCCGCCGGCATCTTCTTCCTCATCACCGGCATGATGAAGCAGTCCGATGCCTATAAGATCGCGTGGCGCGAGCGGAAGCGAATCCGCAGGTCATCGCAGCGCTCGGGAGGCGGCCAATCAGCGAAGGGTTGTTCGCTTCGGGCAGCACGAATGTGAACGGGCCGGCGGGTGCGGCGAATCTCGCGATTGACATCCGTGGACCGAAGGGTAAGGCAACGATCTGCGTGGAAGCGCAGAAGGCCGCGGGGATCTGGCATTTTCTCANNCATTGATTTGAATCGGCCGACTCAATGACCGACGACTTCTGACCGGAAAGGCTTCGGGGCAGCTACAACGCGACAGGTGCGCGCGTCTCAATAGATTGTCGCGCCATGGGGATGACCGAAGAACAAATTAAGGACGCGCTGAGATCGGTGAAGTATCCGGGGTTCAGTCGCGACATCGTGTCCTTCGGATTGGTGAAAGAGATTGCGGTGGAGGAGGGGGAGACGCGTGTGCAGCTGGTGCTGACGACGAACGACGCCGCGATTCCGCGCGCGATCAAAGCTGAGGCCGAGGAGGCGTTGGAGCGCGCGGGCGTCGAAAATCCAAAGGTGCTGATCGATATTCATGCGCCGGCGGCGGGCGTCGGGACCTCCGGCGTGGGCCCCACGAACATTCCCGGCGTGAAAAACATCGTGGCGATTGCCAGTGGCAAAGGTGGTGTGGGCAAATCGACCGTGGCGGCGAATCTGGCGGTGGCGTTGCACAAAGCAGGCGCGCGCGTGGGGCTGTGCGATTGCGATATCTACGGGCCAAGTATCTCGCTCATGTTCGGCTCGCGCGAGCAGCTGATGGCGACGGAGGAGAATCGCATTCTGCCGATCGAGCAATACGGCGTGCGGCTGATGTCGATGGGCTTTCTGCTGGAGGACACGTCGCCGGCGATTTTGCGCGGGCCGATGGTGACGCGCTACACGCAACAGTTTTTGCGACAGGTGGAATGGGGCGAGCTCGATGTGCTATTGCTCGAC
>QHBL01000347.1:0-2442 GCA_003244125.1 Chthoniobacterales bacterium | reverse complement strand
TGATCGAGAACATGAGCTACTTCGTTTCGCCCAGCGACGGAAAACGCTACGACATTTTCGGAAGCGGCGGCGGTGAGCGCGAAGCGAAGCGGCTGCATGTGCCGTTGCTTGGGCAGGTGCCGATTGATATCGCAACGCGCGAAGCTGGCGATCGCGGGATGCCGATCGCGGCGGAGGAACCGGAGTCACCGGTGGGCACGGAGTTCAAGCGGATAGCGAATGTTCTGTCGAGCTACTTGAAAGCAGAGAACTGACGAAGCTCGAACAGCGGGAAGCGGATGCTCCTGTTTTCGAATTCGTCATTTCTTGAATCGGTATGGCCGATGCTTCGTCCAAAGGCAGACGATTGACCCAGACCCTGTTTTTATGGATAACAAAGGCGTGAGCGCGGATGACGAGTCGCAGTTCGTCAAGAACTCGGTGCTCTATAAAGAGTTCCTGGCTGAGCGCGAAGAAATTTTGAAGCACAAATGGATCGAGAGCGAAAAGGCCGGCGCTGACATCGGCTTCGAGAAAGCGCTGCTCGATTGGATCGTGAAACATCGTTCGAACTGGCGACAAAAACGATTGAGGGAGGATCGCGGCCCGGCGCAAGCTCCCGCTTAACTCCAGTTTCCTTTAATGCGGTCCAGCGAGATCGCGAAGGAAGTGATGAGCAATACCGACAGCAGAACTACCGACTCGTCCATCCTGGTGATGGACGCGGCGGCGATTGCGCGCGCGCTCCGGCGTGTCGCGCACGAGATCATAGAGCGCAATCCTGATCTGCGGCAGGTGGTGCTCGCGGGAATTCCTGCGCGCGGGAACGAGATCGCGCGGCGAATCGCGGAGACAATTTCCGCCATCGAAAAGGTGGAGATTCATCTCGGAATTATCGATGTGGCGATGCATCGCGATGATGTCGGCACGCGCGCCGAGTTGCCCGCGGTGCGGGCGTCGAGTCTGCCGTTGCCGCTGGAGAATCGCACCGTTGTCATTGTCGATGACGTGCTGTTTACCGGCCGCACCGTGCGCGCAGCGATGGATGCGATCACGTCATTTGGACGACCGGCAAAAATTCAGCTCGCGGTCCTGATCGATCGCGGTCATCGCGAGCTGCCCATCCGCGCGGATTACGTCGGCAAAAATATCCCGACCGCCCCCGATGAGCGTGTGCGTTTGCGTCTCGGTGATGGCGAAGAAGGCGTATGGCTGATGCGCGAAAGATGAAGGTCGTGCGCGCATGGACCATGGAAGTCGCATCGAAGGCGCATGCGTCATCGCCGGGTAGCGCACGCGTCTCGCGTGCTGGTTTCGGCGTCCCGCCGAAACAGTCTTCTCGGGAGCATCGCCGACAGGACGCACCTGGAGTTACAAGCGAATTCCTGCTGCAAATTACGGGGAGCGCAGGCTGCCAGCCTGCTGTCGGGGGCAGCCTGCCGCCAATCGCGCTCTGGTCCGCTATCAGCGCGCATCGGAGCGTTCGGCCGGCCGCCGAACGCTACAGGCCAGCGGCCTGTGCTCCCCAGCAGGAGAATGGCCTATGACACCGCGGTGGAATCGCAAAGACCTGCTCGGCCTGCGCGAGCTTTCGGCGGACGAGATTAACCTCGTCCTCGATACGGCCGATGCTTTCAAACAAGTCGGCACGCGTGAAATAAAAAAGGTGCCGGCGTTGCGCGGCAAGACGCTCGTCAATTTCTTCGTCGAGCCGAGCACGCGCACGCGCACATCATTCGAGCTGGCGGCGCTTCGGCTCAGCGCGGACGTGATCAACATTTCGGCCACCATGTCCAGCCTGAGCAAAGGCGAGACGCTCAAGGACACGGCCAAGATTCTCGAAGCGAATCACGTCGATATCATTGTCCTGCGCCACAGCTCCGCGGGTGCGCCGCAGTTTCTGGCGCAGCGTGTGCGCTCGAGCGTCATCAATGCGGGCGACGGGGCGCATGAGCATCCCACCCAGGGCCTGCTCGATCTCTACACCATCCGTGAACGCAAGCCGCGCATCGATGGGCTCAACGTCGTCATCATTGGTGACATTCTTTTCAGCCGCGTCGCCCGCTCGAACATTTTCGCGCTTACGAAACTCGGCGCGCGCGTCACCCTCGTCGGCCCGAGCACGCTGGTGCCGCGCGATTTCAAGAAACTCGGCGTCAGCATTTCGCACGATCTCGACCCGGTGCTGCCGCAGGCCGACGTCGTGAACTTACTGCGCATTCAGCACGAACGTCAGCGCAAGGAATATTTCCCCGGCCTGAGCGAATACATCCGGCTCTTCGGTTTAACGAAGGAGCGCGCGAGGATGCTCAAGCCGGACTGTTTGATCATGCATCCCGGCCCAATTAATCGCGGCGTCGAAATCGACAGCGAGATCGCCGATGGAAACCAGAGCGTGATTCTCGATCAGGTGACCAACGGTCTCGCTGTGCGCATGGCGGTTCTTTACCTGTGCGGAGGCAT
>QHBL01000157.1 GCA_003244125.1 Chthoniobacterales bacterium | reverse complement strand
CATAATACCTGACCTACGCACCGGTCGCGCGGTTTGGCCGGTAGAATCGCAGGATTGTTCCAGGTTTTAGCACGCAAGCGGTCGCGCTGAAAGCCGCGGGTCAGCTTGGCGCTAGAGCGAATTACGCGGGCATACCAATAAAGAAATACGAAAGATAATGGCAGCGGTTTAAAGGATAAGTGTTTACCCGTGTTCGCTTACGACGTTTTATTTCATTCGATTGAATCGTTTAACCCCCGTCGCTTCCCTTCGCGCATCGCGGCCGGCATCGATGAGTAAAATGTTTGGTTCGCCCAGCCGGTGCAGCGCCATAAAATGGGGAGACGCTGAAATGCTGGCCCTGTCGAGGTGCCTTGAGTCACCGATGAGCTTACAGCGGTGCGGTGACGGGGATGTTGGCGGGCGCTGAAGATTTTTTCGTGAGGAGGTCGATGGCGAGTTGCAGCTCTCCTACATCGAAGGGTTTGGCGAGCATCATGTCCACCTGCAATTCTTCGTAAGCCCGGACGTTCTCCTGGCTTAGGTAGGCGGAGAGCACGATGATCTTGCCCACGAACTTGCGCACTCGCAGCCGCCGCACCAAGTCGAGTCCTGTCATACGCGGCATGTTGTGGTCGGTAATGATGACGTCGAAAGGTTTCGCGGTTGCGCCGATCTTCATCAGCGCCATCCAGCCATCACAGGCATTGGTAATTTTCGCAGCGGGACCGCCGAGGACGAGCGCCAGCAATTGGGTGACGGCCGGCTCGTCCTCAACAGTTAAAATGCGTAAGCCGCTTTTCATGAAATCCCAGTGCCAGTGGAGCAGAAGGCAGACCACCCGCCATCGTTCTGAGTACGTTCCACGACGTTCCGGGTCCGCTGCGGATGCTTTTCGCGCGGGGGCCGTGCTCTTTAACTGGTCCTTGCGGTCACACGTTGCACCGTGAGACACGGCTGCACAGCGCACTCTATTGCCCCAACGCCATCTGCGCGGTCGCGATCTCGAGCAGCTCGGTGGTGATGCTCGCCTGCCGCATCTTGTTATATTCCAGCGTCAGATCCTTGATGAATTGTTTCGCGTTATCCGTCGCGTTCTTCATCGCCACCATCCGTGCGCTGTGCTCGGACGCGCGGGCATCGAGCACCATCTGGAAAATTTGGTATTGCAGATAATATGGCAGCATCGCTTCGAGCACAGCTTCGGGGGCTGGCTCGAACATGTAGCCGAGCATTGGGTCGGCATTCGCGCCATCGGCAGCTTGCGGCAGATCGAATGGGCTGATCGGCAGCAGCGTTCGCAGCGTCGGCCGCTGATTGATTGTGTTAATGAAATGCGTGAAGAGAACTGAGACCTTGTCCACGTTGCCGGCCAGGAATTGGTCGATAACGAAGTTCGCGATCGGTTTTGTCTCGATAAATGCCGGGGCGTCTTTCAGCTCGAAGTCGGCCAGTAGCTCGCGCCTGGTGCGGGCGAGAAACAGCCGCGCTTTTCTTCCCGCCACCACATAGCCAGTGACACCGGCCTCGAACCGCGCGGCTTCGCGCAGCAAGTTAGTGTTAAGCGCGCCCGCCAGACCTTTATCCGTGCTGATGACTACCACCAATTCCTTCTTCACCTCACGCACTTGAAGCAACGGATGCAGCTTAGGATCGGTCCGCTGTTGCAGCGAGACGAGCACTCTGTTCATGAGCGAAGCGTAAGGTCGGCCAGCTAATGCCGCCGCCTGCGCCTTGCGCATCTTCGACGCTGCCACCATCTGCATCGCTTTGGTGATCTGCGCCGTGTTGCGGATCGATTTGATCCGGCGCCGGATGTCCTGGGTGTTAGCCATGTCTTATGCTGCGCGTTTTCTTTGGATGCGATAACGCGCTTCGCTTTCTTGCACGTGAAAACCGACTTCGCGCTCCTTCTCCGGAGTAGCTGGTTGGAGCAGCTCGCGAATCGCGGCAAACAACTGCGCGATCGCTTCATCATGGGAATCCAGACGGCGTTCGAGGTCAGCCAGCTTCGTCACCAGTTGCACGTTGCTGGAAACCATCTCACGCAATTTCACAAACGCTCGCACTACGCGCACACTGACGTCGATCGCGACATCGCTACTCAGAACCGAGGCCAGCATGATGGCGCCGTGCTCGGTGAAAACCACCGGAGGCTTGCGTCGCCCGCCATGCGATCTTGATATCGCATTTTGCGATCCCAAGTTTGTAAACTCCTGCACGCTAAAAACAAAGGCGAAGCCCTCAGGGAAGCGTTTTCGGTTCCGGCGGAATTGTTCGTTCAACCGCATCGTGCTCGTGCCATAGCTCGCCGCCAAGTCCGAATCGAGCATTACACGCTGAGCGCGAATGGTGTAGCTGGCTGGTTCCGAAAATCGCGCGATCTGTTTCCTTCGCATCGCGTTTAGCCCACCGGTCGCGTCGCCACAAACTCATCCAGTGCTGCCTTCAATTGCCCTCCCACTTCGTCATCGATCTGCTTCTTATCGCGAATCGCCGCCAAGACCGAGGCTTTGCGGGTATCGAGATACTCCTGCAACTTCTCCTGGAATTCCTTCACTCGCTCCACTGGCACCGGATCAACGTAGCCATTTTGCATGGCCCACAGGATCGCGACCTGCATTTCTACCGGCAGCGGGTTGTATTGCTTCTGTTTAAACAACTCGACGATGCGCTGGCCGCGATCGAGCCGCGCCTTCGTCGCCGCGTCGAGATCGGAACCGAATTGCGCGAAGGCTGCCAGCTCACGAAACTGCGCCAGATCCAGCTTCACCTTTCCGGCGACTTGCTTGATCGCCTTGATCTGCGCGGCCGAGCCCACGCGACTTACTGAAAGACCCACCGAGATCGCCGGACGCACACCTTGATAGAACAAATCCGTTTCCAGGTAAATCTGCCCGTCGGTAATCGAGATTACATTTGTCGGAATGTAAGCTGAGACGTCGCCTGCTTGCGTCTCGATAATCGGCAATGCTGTCAGAGAGCCGCCGCCGTATTCATCGCTTACCCGCGCGCTGCGTTCGAGTAGCCGCGAGTGCAAATAAAAGACATCACCGGGATAAGCTTCGCGGCCAGAAGGCCGCTTTAGAACTAACGAGACCTGGCGATAGGCCACTGCGTGTTTGGAAAGGTCGTCATAGATAATGAGCGCGTCCATCCCGTTATCCATGAACCACTCGCC
>QHBL01000248.1 GCA_003244125.1 Chthoniobacterales bacterium | reverse complement strand
TCATCGAGTCGAACGAAGACATCCTGCTCTACGACACCGGGCACATTCCCGGCGCCGTGCACATCGACTGGCGCGCCGATCTCCAGGACCCGGTCATCCGCGATTACATTCAGCCGAAACAATTCGCGGAGCTTTGCAGCCGCAACGGGATCACGCCGGAAACGACCTGCATTTTCTACGGCGACAAATCGAACTGGTGGGCCTGCTACGCGCTTTGGGCGTTTCGATTATTCGGCCACACCAAAGTGAAGGTTCTCAACGGCGGACGCGATAAATGGAAAGCGGAAGGCCGGCCCATGACACGCGATCTTCCGAAGCCCGCGCGCACAAATTATCCCGTGCCCGATCGGCGGCACGATCAGGATATTCGCGCCTTCGCGGAGCACGCGCTTAAGCAGAGCAACGCGCAGAAGCCACTGATCGATGTGCGTTCCCCGGGTGAATACCGCGGCGAAGTCACGCACATGCCTGAGTATCCGCAGGAGGGCGTGTTACGCGGCGGTCACATCCCGGGCGCGAAAAGTGTCCCGTGGAAAATGGCGGTGAATGACAATGGCACATTCAAGTCGTCCGAAGAGTTGCGGAAGCTTTACATGCAGGGGTGCGGGTTGAGCCCGGAGAAGGACACGATCGTTTACTGCCGCATTGGTGAACGCTCGAGCCACACCTGGTTTGTGCTCACGTATCTACTCGGGCTGGATAACGTGCGTAACTACGACGGTTCTTGGACCGAATGGGGCAATCGCGTCGGGATGCCCATCGAGAAGAGTTAACGCTGAGTTATCCTCGGCGTTGTAGCTGCCGTCCGTTCTCGGTGGCAGAAGGCGTGGCCGTTCGTTTGCGCGATGCTGAGTCTGCTACCAAGCGCTACTGCCGCTGAGGACAGGGCGGCAGCTACAACACTTCTATTTCAATCGGCAGGCAGTGATCGATCATGTAGGTGCCGCCATCAGCGTTGCGCTCCAGCGGTTGCACGCGACCGCGTGAATCGGTCGCCCGCGCGAGCAGTCTGCGTTTGCCACGTTTTGGATTGATCCATTCAAAGCGCCAGAGTCGCCATGCGTTCACCTTGGGGTCGCCTTCGAGCGTCACTGCGCGCCACGAATTCCCGTCGTCCACACTCAGCTCCACCTTTGTGATGGCGCCTTCCCCACTCCAAGCCGCCCCTTTGACAACACAGTTGCCGTTTGCTGAAATCGCGGCGTGATTTTCCGGCTGGGCGATCTGCGCCTTCGCTTGCATCTCAGTCAATGGCGCGAGCACCGGCCCCGACCCGCCGCGCTGCCAAAACCCGTAGTCCACCGTCTGGTAGTAGCCGTTGAAAGGCTGATCGATGATAATGATGCGTTGAAGCCATTTGACCGACGCCATTCCGTACCAGCCCGGCACCACCGCGCGCAGCGGAAAACCATGCGCGGCAGTCAGCGGCCGGCCATTCATCTCCCACGCCAGTAGCACATCGTTCATTGCTTTGGCCATGGGAATGCTGCGCGCGAAATGAATCGCTCCACCGGGCCGCGGCGGCTCCGCAATCGTTCCTTTGTCGGCGCCTTCAAGAACGACTTCGGCCGCGGCATCTGTCAGCCCAGCTCGCTCCAGCACGTGACGCAAACGAATGCCGGTCCACTCCGCGTTACCGACCGCGCCGAGTTCCCATTGCACGCCTTTGACTTTGGGCACGAGAAACACGCGACCGTTCCCCGCGCACTCGAGTGTCGCCGTGATGGTCTCGACCGGCAGCTGGCGCAATTCATCTAACGAGATCTGGACTTGACGCTCGACCGCACCTTCGACACTCAAGCGCCAGCTCTGCCCATCAATCTGCGGAATGGCGAAATGACACCGAACATAGAAGCGCTCGGTCGGGGTTATGAAACCATCGAGCGTGCCGAACGGCATTTCGAGATTCGGCGGCTCACTCTCGCGCGTGATCATTCCCGCTCAGGCCGCTTTCTCCTGCGCGGAATCGCGTTCGACCCGATACCCAGCTTCCTTCCAGGCGTGCCAGCTCCCCGGGACATTGCTGACAACAGCGAATCCGTTCGCCTTTAACATACTCGCCGCAATGCTCGCGCGGTAACCCGTCGCGCAATAAACGGCGGTCGATTTGCCGCGGTCAAGCTCACCCATGCGCTTCCCAAGTTCGCTCAGGAAAATATGACACGCGCCCGGCACATGACCGCCTTTCCATTCGCGGTTCGAGCGCACGTCGAGCACCTGCAACTCGCGTCCATTCTTCTTCAGGTCATGCACGCTCATTTGCGACACCTGCGCGAACGGATATCCGGCATTGTCCCACGCTTTCATCCCGCCCA
This sequence comes from Chthoniobacterales bacterium, assembly GCA_003244125.1. The sequence continues at coordinate 2,540 of QHBL01000248.1, read as the reverse complement.
CGAGATAGCCGGCGAATTTCGTAAACCCAGTCCGGATGAAAAGCCGCACAATTTCATCCAGGTCATTGTCGCTCTCGAGGACGAGCAGAATCGGCTGCTCCGGGTCGAGCAACGATCCCGCCCAAATGGAAAGCATGGGCGATCCACCGATGTTCATCGCGCCCGGGATGTGCGCGGAGCCGAAGGCCAGCATCGAGCGCGTATCGATCAACACCCCCGCTTTCTCTTCCACCGCCTTCTTGAATGCTTTCGGCGGCAGACCCGCCACGCGCGGTAAGCCGCCGAGCACTTCCGGCCCGTCGGCATTGACCTTCTTCATCACAGGATAGTACCGCGGTATCGGCGGCGCGGTCGAAACAGCGAAGCGCGTGAATGAATCCACATCTTTAAACTGCAAAAATGGATTCAGCGGCCGCTCGTAGCCGATGGTGCTGTTAAGCCGGTCGCCGATCTCCGCGCCGCAGGGCGACCCGCTGCCGTGCGCAGGATAAATGATCACGCTGTCCGGCAGCTTCATGTAAAAATTATGCAGCGTGTGAAATTGCTGCGCGGCAAGTTTGCTCGTCTCTTTTTCACCGAGCAGATCGGGACGGCCGGCTGAGTTCACAAAAAGTGAGTCGCCGCTGAGCACGCCCCACGGCATTTCAGAGTGACCCACATCCGCCAGCACATAGGAAAGATGTTCCGGCGTGTGCCCGGGAGTGTGCCGTGCGGTGATCACGACCGAACCAAAGTTAAACTTGTCGCCATCGCGCACTGGCTCGTGTTCAAAGCCATACTTCGCGCCGCCCTCATGACTCACGTAAATCCGCGCGGATTCCACCCGGCTGCACAATTCACGCGCCCCACTCACCAGGTCGGCATGAATATGCGTCTCGAAAATGTGGGTAATGGCGACGTTCTTCGCCCGCGCCAGCTCGAGGTAAATCTCGACGTCGGCGCGCGGATCGAATACCGCTGCCGTCCCTTCCTCATCATCCCCCACGAGATAGGAAATCTCGGCCAGCCCTTCGGTTTGAATCGTCTCGAATACCAGTGACATGCGCCGAGTATAAGGCCGCGGGACAGAGCCGCTCAAGCGTGTGAACAACAGCGAATGTTTTCGCCTCCGTACTCCCACCGTTGTAGCTGCCGTCCGTCCTCGGCGGCAGAGGGATAGCGCGTCGCCAGCGCACCGCGTTCTGCCGCTAAGGACAGCGGCAGCTCCAAACGCAGCATATTCTTGAGTGTCGCTCCCGGAATTCTTATACTCAAAACCTGATGCGCATCCTCGTGATTGAAGACGAAGGCAAAACCGCCGCCTTTCTCACCAAAGGATTAAAGGAAGCCGGCTACGACGTTGAATCCGCCGCTGATGGCAAAACCGGAGCCGAGGTCGCCTCGACCAATCGTTTCGATCTGCTCATCGTCGACGTCATGTTGCCGAAGAAAGATGGCTGGAGCGTGGTCAAGGAATTGCGCGGCAAAAATGTCCGCACGCCCATTCTCTTCCTCACCGCACGCGACACTGTCAACGACCGCGTCAAGGGACTCGAGCTGGGCGGGGACGATTACCTGGTGAAACCCTTCGCTTTCACTGAGCTGCTCGCGCGCGTCCGCTCGCTCTTGCGCCGTCCGCCGCCGCGCAGCGACGAGCACGTACGCATTAACGACCTCGAGATTGATACCTTGCGGCACAAAGCCACCCGTTCCGGCGTTCCGCTTCACCTCACCACCAAGGAATTCCTCCTCCTCACTCACCTCGTCCGCTCCGCCGGCGAAGTCATCTCGCGCGAAGAAATCGCCAAGGAGATTTGGGACATCAACTTTCCCACCGGCACCAACATTGTCGACGTTATGGTGCGGCGATTGCGCGCCAAAGTCGACGACCCATTCCAGACCAAGCTGGTCCATACGATTCGCGGCGTCGGCTATGTCTGCAAAGCGGCCTGAACCGCGCTCGATCGCTTCCCAGCTCGTCGTTCTTTTCACGCTCGCCGCCGTCTTCCTCTTGTCGTGCGGCCTTGGCGTCTTTTACCTCATCGTCGTGCGGCATGCCTTCGAAGAAGATAACGCCGTCCTCGCTGAAAAGATTTTTTCCTTGCGCGCGACCTTCAAAAAAGGAGGCGCGCCAGCACTCGCGGAGGAGCTCAAGACCACCGCGCGCGATAGCAACTGGCGTGTCCGTTTGCTCGATAGCGAAAGTCGCGTGCTCGCGCAAAGCCAGGGAATGGATGAATCGCTTCCGCCGGCTCTGTTTCCCTCGCCCCTGGCGAAGGACTGGCAATTCGAACCACGCAACTATCGGCCATCCGGGAAGCTCTTTTCGCTGGCCGCGACCACGGCGGAACGCGATGGCGGAAGATTCACGCTCCAAATCGCGCAGGATCGTTCCAGCGACGCGGAGGTTACGCGCGAGTTCGGCGCGCTTCTCGCGGTCTTACTCGCGCTCGGTTTAATTGCTTCCGCCGCCATCGCTTTCCTCGTCACCAAGCGCGGTCTCCGCCCGCTCACAGCAATGACGCAAGCGGCCGCGCGCATCGGGCCCACCCACCTGAATG